>JAYZXG010000055.1:0-6812 GCA_036141435.1 Pseudomonadota bacterium
GGGCGGGCCGTCTGGCCCGCGGCGGGCGCGGGCGCCCCCGCAGATGGTTTCGTAATACTGGTGGCGATCATTGCCGAAGGTCAGGTTGTTCATGCTGCCCTGGCTGGCGGCGAGACGACCGGTGGCGGCGAACAGGGCGTCGACGACCAGCTGGCTGGTTTCGACATTGCCGGCGACAACGGCAGCCGGCGGCCTGGGGTTGAGCAGGCAACCCTCGGGAATGACGAGCTGGATCGGGATGAGACAGCCCTCATTGAGGGGAATGCTGTCACCGACAAGACAGCGAAAGACATACAGCACTGCCGCCCGTGCTACCGATGCCGGCGCATTGAAATTGCTCTCACGCTGGGCAGAGGTACCGGAAAAGTCTACCCGGGCCGAGCGGGTGTCGTGATCGACGTCGACACGGGCGCGGATTTCCGCGCCATCGTCGAGGCGGACACAGGCGGTTCCACTTTCGAGCGCGCTGATGACCCTTCGGACGGATCGCTCGGCATTGTCCTGCACGTGTTTCATGTAGGCCGAGACAACATCGAGACCGTTATCGGCAATGAGGCGGTGCAGCTCCTCAGCGCCCCGGGCGCAAGCCGCCAGCTGGGCTTTCAGGTCCGCGATATTCTGCTCGGGATTGCGCGCCGGATAGCGACCGCTCTCCAGAACTTCACGCACAACAGGGGTAAGAAATTTGCCCTTGTGCACGATCCGGATATTGCGGAACTGGACCCCTTCTTCCTCGATATGGGTGGAAAAGGGAGGCATCGATCCGGGCGCAATTCCGCCGACATCGGCATGATGGCCGCGCGAGGCGACATAGAAGAGCCGCTGGCCCGTCTCCTCGTCATGCACCGGGGTGACAATGGTGATGTCCGGCAGGTGGGTGCCCCCGTCATACGGCGCGTTGACGGCCACCGCATCGCCCGGCCCCAGATCGGGGTGCGCGCGGGCGGCCGCCTGTACCGAGGCCGACATCGATCCGAGATGAACCGGCATGTGCGGCGCGTTCGCGACGAGACCGCCATCGGCGTCAAAAACAGCGCAGGAAAAATCCAGTCGCTCCTTGATGTTGACCGAGTGGGCCGTGCGTTCCAGCGCCACGCCCATTTGCTCGGCCACGCTCATGAACCGCTTGTTGAACAATTCCAGGCGGACCGGGTCGAGCGCGGTGTCGCCCGAGAGGGTGCGGCTGTGCCCGTCCTGTTCCAGGATCAGCATGCCCGTCGCGTCGCGGCGCGCTGTCCAGGCAGACTCCAGAACGATGGTCGAGTTGGCATCCAGCAGCAGGCCCGGGCCTGCGATCCGCGTGTCTGTTCCGATGTCCTCGAGTGCATAGACCGGCACCTGCTGGGTCGAGCCATCCAGATGCATCGGCGCGTGCGCTCGCGCATCAACGTGCTGGCGGGCCGCGACGTGCGCGGCGTCGAGCCGGGCCGTCGCGGGCGTGGCTGACACTTCCACGGTTACGGATTGCACGACCAGCTCGCCGTCGGGGCGGAAGCCGAACAGGCGCGTATGGGCCGCATCGAACTCGGTCTTCATCGCGTCAAGGGCTGCCAGCGTGACGGGCAGGGCACTGTCTGAACCGGCAATGTGGATATGCAGCAAGACGCTGCGTTTCATCGCATCCGCACCGACCCCGGACCGTGACAGGGCGGCACTGGCGTCTGCGACCAGGTGTTCCACCGCGTCACTCACAGGCTCCAGCGCCTGTGCCAGAGGGCGGCCAATCGCGGCTTGTCGGGTTTCGACCAGGTCTGCCAGGCCGATACCCAGTGCGCTGAGCAGGCTCGCCTGCGGGTGCAGCAAAACGGTTTGTATGCCGAGGGCCTCGGCGACCCGGCAGGCATGCTGGCCACCGGCCCCGCCGAAGGCCGAAAGCGCATAGGCGGAGGGATTGACCCCCTGGCCGATTGAAATCTGCTTGATGGCCTGGGCCATGCTCTCGATCGCAACCGCCAGGAAACCTTCGGCGGCGGCTTCGGCGCTGGGCAAATCCATCGACCGGGCGAGGGCTGCAAGGCGCGCCCGGCTGGCGTCAACATCCAGGGGGCCGTCGCTGTCCGGACCGAAGACATGCGGGAACCAGTCCGGTTGAATGCGCCCCAGGACCACATTGGCATCGGTGACCGCGGCCGGCCCCCCGCGCCCATACGCCGCTGGGCCGGGCATGGCGCCGGCGCTTTCCGGACCGACACGGGCCCGTTCGCCATCGAAATGCAGAATGGAACCGCCCCCGGCGGCGACCGTATGCACGGCCATCATCGGTGCGCGCAGGCGCTGATCGGCCACAACCGTGTCCTGGACCCGCTCGAAGCGTTCGCCGTCGAAGCGGGACACATCGGTGGAGGTGCCGCCCATGTCGAAGCCGATGACGTTTCGATACCCGGCTGCCAGACCGGTCTTGGCCATGCCTACAACGCCGCCTGCCGGCCCCGAGAGCACGGCATCGCGCGCGTGAAAACTGTCTGCTGCGGTCAGCCCCCCGGAGGACTGCATGAAGTAGAGCGGCGTCTCACCGAGCCCGTCCTGTACGCGGCTGACATAGTCAAGCAGCACCGGCGTCAGATAGGCGTCCAGAACGGTCGTGGACGCCCGCGGTACGACCTTGATGAGCGGGCTGGCTATGCTGGAACGTACGATGGTGGAGAAGCCGATGCGGGCGGCCAGGCGCTCGACCTCGGTCTCGTGCCGTGCATTGGCGTAGGCGTGCATGAAGCAGATCGCCAGGGATCGAATGCCGTCGTCATGGGCCGTCCGCAATGCCCGCTCCACGCCCTCGGTGTCGAGGGAGGTCATGACCTGCCCGTCGGCATCGAGGCGTTCCCTGACGCCAACCACACGGTCATAGAGCGGTGAGGGGCGTCGAAGGTCGAGCGCAAAAATGTCCGGACGGGTCTGGTCGCCAATGACCAGCAGGTCTTCAAAGCCGGCCGTGACCAGGAACAGCGTGCGTTCGCCCTTGCGCTCGAGCAGGGCGTTGGTGGCGACGGTGGTGCCCATTTTCACGGCAGATACGGGAGCTCCCGCGGCAAGGCGTCGAACGCCCTCGCTGGCTGCATCCGTGTAGTCCGGGCTCTCCGAGAGGAGTTTGAGAGCGGTCAGCTTGCCCTCGGGGGAGCGGCCGAGGACATCCGTGAAGGTGCCACCCCGATCAATCCAGAATTCCCAACTGCCTGAACCCGCTGCCACGTGCGCTCTCCCTCAGCTCGCCGGCGAGCGTATCGAGGCGCGTGTCGCGCGCAAGCGGCTTGTGCTGCACTTCGCGCAAAACCCTGGCACTTGCCCTCTTTCATCAGAAAGGAGAGATTCCTAAATAGTCAGGAGGACGGGAGAATTATGGGTTTTTGGCGGAAGCTCGCGGCGCGTTTGAAGGGCAAGGATTGTTTCCTGGCCTGCGATGGCTGTGATGATGCCAACAGCCGGACCGTTGGCGATGCTGATTTCGCCATGGCGCTGATCGGGCTCGGGGCCAAGATGGCCAAGGCCGATGGCGTCGTCTCCCGCAGTGAGATCAAGGCCTTCTACGAAGTTTTCCGACCGCCGCCGGAGGGGCGAGAGCCGCTCGACCGGGCGTTTGAGCTGGCCATGCAGACCACGCTGGGCTTTGAAGGCTATGCCCGCCGCCTTGCGCGGCGCTTTCGCAGCAATCCGGCCATTCTGGAAGATGTGATCGACGGCCTGTTTCACATCGCCAAGGCGGATGGTGCTGTGACGACAAGTGAGGAGCACTTTCTCGAGCAGGTGGCCGACATATTCGGCTTCTCACCGCAAGAATTCCGTCGCATTCGGATGGGGCATCTGGGCGCGCCGGATGATGATCCCTATGTGATCCTGGGTATCGAGGCCGATATTTCCGACGCCGACCTGAAGCGCGCCTATCGCAGAATCGCGTCGCAAAACCATCCGGACCGAATGATCGCCAGGGGTGCGCCGCCGGAAGCACAACGCCTGGCAGGGGAAAAAATGGCCGTGATCAATCTGGCCTATGATCAAATTCTCAAGGAAAGAGGGTTAATTGTCGGCCTCCCCAATTGACGCGGGCGGGATTGATGCCAACATATTGGCTATCGGAAAGGACGTGACACGAAACGATGACGAACACCCAGAACACTTCCAGTCAGTTTTTCGGTAATGGCGCAGGTGGATTTCTGCGTGACATCCTGGCGGCTGTGGTTGCGATCGCAGCGGCTGTGCTCGTGTTTGTCCTCGCGATGATGTTGACGGCAGCTTTCCTGTTCGTCTTTGGCGCCGCCCTGCTGGCGGCCGGCGTGTACTGGCTGTGGCGCAAGGTCCGTCGCCCCGCGGCGCGGCGAGAATATGGCGAAGACGGTGTGGAGATCCTCGTTGCGACCCGGGGGCCCAAGGGCTGGACGGTCGACGGGT
Organism: Pseudomonadota bacterium; assembly: GCA_036141435.1. Taxonomy (GTDB): domain Bacteria; phylum Pseudomonadota; class Alphaproteobacteria; order Caulobacterales; family Maricaulaceae; genus Maricaulis. Next base: position 4,381 of record JAYZXG010000055.1, read on the forward strand.
CGAATTCCCCGAAATCCTGATACACATCAATGTGAGTGGCTGTCTCCGGACACGCTGGTAGCGTGACATCAATCCTGGAGTGACGCATGCGCCGTGTATTTCTGTTTCTCGCCATCCTGCTTCCGCTCATGCTCGTCGGCTGTGTCAGCATGGCGTTGCCCAAGGTCTCTTCGCGTGAAGCCGAGTTGCCGGTGCAACCGGATATAACCGCGATGGCCAGCGACATTGCGAGTTGGGAAGCGGCGCGTCCGCAATTGCTGGAGCTGTTCCAGAGCGAAGTGTTCGGCTCGTATCCGGCAGATGCGGAGACAGAGGTGCTGGAACGCCGGTTGATCGATGCCAATGCCTATGATGGCCGCGGGCGGCTGGAAGACTGGCATATCTCCATGGCAGGTTTTGAAACCTATATCGCCACTGTCCGGCCCAACGGCATTGAGGGGCCCGTACCCACCATCATCATGCAGCTTTTCTGCGGTACCCGCGCTGCGCTGGGCGGCAATGAAGACATGCGCCAAATGCCCGGCGCCCCCAATTGCGATGGCGATAGCTGGATGGTGATGCCGATGCTGTGGATTTTCGGCGAGCATATCGCCGAGCCCCCCGTCGCCGATATCCTGGATGCGGGCTATGCGCTCGCTTTCGTGTATGCCGGCGATGTTGTGCCTGACAGCGCCAGCCGGGCGGTGGAGCCGCTTGAGCAATTGGTGCCCCAGGGCGATGGCGGCGCGATCGCGGCGTGGGCCTGGGTGTATTCCCGGGTGATCGATGTCCTCGACGCCCAGCCAGAGTTCGACAATGAGCGCACAGCCGTCTGGGGCCATTCCCGCAACGGAAAGTCGGCATTGCTCGTCGCAGCATTCGACGAACGCGTCGACCTGGTCATTGCCCACCAGGCCGGGACCGGCGGGACCACCCTGTCGCGTAGCCACAATGGTGAGAGCATCGCGCAGATCACCGAGAACTATCCGCACTGGTTCTCGCCACGCTATGCCGACTATGCCGGACGGGAGGACCAGCTGCCCGTTGACCAGCATCAGCTGATTGCCTTGATGGCCCCGCGTCCGATCATGATTGGTGGCGCCTGGCGCGATGCCTGGTCTGATCCCACGGGCAGTTTCCGGGCCGGTCGCGCGGCCAATCCGGTGTATGCCCTCTACGGGTCACAGGGCATGACCCAGACCCGCCTGGGCGATTTTCAACCCGAGGCAGATGTGGCGCAATTCATGCGCCGGGGTCTGCATGGTGTGCGCCCTGGCGACTGGCGTGCGTTCCTGGCCTTCCTGGATGCGCATTTCGAGCCCGAACGGCGCCGGGCTCAGTAATCACTTGTCACCCGGCGCAACGCGCGCGATGAAGACGTATGAAACTGCGTGATTTTCTCGCCCTGGTCGCGGTCTGCGTCGTGTGGGGTCTCAACTTTGTCGTGGCGAAATTCTCGGTCACCGGCGCGCCTGGCTGGGTGCCGGGCTTTGAAGGCACGCCGCCGATTTTCTTCGCCTTCATGCGGTTCGCCCTGTTGTACGCATTCCTGGCGCCCTGGCTCCGGCCTGGCCCCACCGACATGAAGACCATGATCGGTGTGGCGATGTGCATGGGAGCCCTGCAATATGTGCTGATCTTTTTCGGCCTGCAGACCGCCACCCCGTCAGGTATGGCGATTGCGCTGCAGCTGGGTGTGCCGTTTGCGACCATTCTTTCGGTATTCATGCTGAAGGAGCAGATTGGCCGGGTCCGGCTGGCCGGCATCCTCATCGCCTTTGGCGGCATCATGCTGGTCGTCATTGATCCCCAGGGGGCGACGCTTGAACTGGGATTGATGATCGGCGTGGCCGCCGCCTTTGTCGGTGCCCTCGGCATGATCCTGGTCAAGCGCATGCCCCTCGATTCGATCCGCATGCAGGCCTGGATCGGGCTCTTGTCCTGGCCACCTCTCCTGGTGCTGTCACTGTTGACGGAGCAGGACCAGATTTCTGCCGCGCTGAGCGGCGGGTGGTTGTTCCTTGCCGCGCTGTTGTTCACCGTCGTGCTCGTCAACATTTTCGGCCATGGCGTGTTCTACTATCTGCTGCAAAAATATGATGCCACGCTGATTGCACCGCTGACTCTGATGGCGCCGCTGGTCGGCGTGATCTCCGGCCTGGTGATCACCAATGATCCGGTGGGGTGGCAGTTGCTGGTGGGCGGCGGCCTGACCTTGTCCGGTGTCGGCATCATTGCGTTCCGACAGAACAAGAAGCTGCCGACGGCGGCGCTGGCGCGCGAGAAGACATTGTGATGTCCGGGTTCATCGACGCGCCGTCACCCAATTTCAATGAGCGAAAACTGCCGGTTTCGCTCATCATCCTGCACTATACGGGAATGGAAAGCGGCGAGGCCGCCCTGCAGCGCATGTGTGATCCGCAAGCGCAGGTCTCGGCTCACTACATGGTCGA
>JAYZXG010000056.1:0-3374 GCA_036141435.1 Pseudomonadota bacterium
CCCCGCCAGCGGCCCTAGCGGCCGTCCATGATATTGGGCACCTCGGTAAAGGGCTGGATGCCGAATTCGGGGTAGATTTCCGTCGGGAAATAGACCCGGCCATCCGCCATGACCATGGAGATGGTCTTGATGGCCTTGAAGTCCGCCGTCGGATCACCCGGGATCAGGAAGAAATCGGCGATCTTGCCCGGCTCGATGGAACCGAGATCATCCCCTGCGCCGAGATAGTCGGCCATCTGCCAGCTGCCCCAGCCGAGGATCTCGGCCGGCGTCATGCCGATATTCTGGTACAGCTCGAGCTCGCGATGCAGGGTGAAGGACCCGCCAAGATCGGTGCCCGGAACGATGAAGATACCGCGCTCGTGCATCATCCGCAGGACCTCGGTCAGCTGGTCGTAGGCGCCGCGATAATTGGCATCATCCTCGTCATTGGCGATGTCGGCCCAGGCGGTGCGGGCACCGCGCTGATTGGAGACCGGCATGTTGTCGACATAATCGACCACGCCGGGCGACAGCGTGCCGTTGCGCGACAGCAGCAGGGCCTCGTGAATGGCATAGGTCGGATCGATCGCCACGCCGCGCTCAACCATCGCGTCCAGCGTCGACTGGACACGGTCGCTGGACAGATCCAGCCCCGGCAGACGGCGCAGCGCGGTCAGGCGCAACAGCGTCCGCGTATCCTCGCCCTCCTCGAGCACCCAGCCCAGCGCGATCTGGTTGATATGGGTCATCTCGTCATAGCCCGCCGCGATCATGGCATCGGCATTGGTGAAGGCCGGGACATGACCGGCAACCCGCATGTTGTTGGCATGCGCCTCGGCGATGACCGCCGGGATCCATTCCGGGTTCATGGAGTTGTAGATCTTGACCTGGTGGAAGCCGCGCTCGGCATAGGCCTGGACGGCGGCAACCGCCTCTTCCTCGCTGGACACCAGGATACCGTTATTGGAATTGAACGGGCTGCGGCCCTCGATGAAGCCGGACCGGAACAGGCGCGGACCCGCGACACGACCGGACTGGATATTCGCTTCCAGCCCGTCGAGAACATCATTGTTATTGCCCATATCGCGGACACTGGTGACACCGGCCGCGATATTCAGGAAAGCACTCGTCTCGCCCATATGCCCGTGCATGTCGAACAGGCCCGGCACCAGGGTTCCACCCGCACCGTCGATGACAACTTCGCCATCACCGCGCGCATCGGCCGCCTCAATGCGGTCGATGCGATTATCGACCACGACAACGGAGACCGGCTCGCCCAGTGTTTCATTACGGCTGTCAAACACCCGGACATTGGCGATGCGGACCGGGGCATCATAATCATGCACCACGCGCTGCTGGATTTCCTCGAACCGGCGCGCGCCATACTCGGCAGCGACGCCGCGCAGGCGCTCATCCTCGCCCTCATACCCGGCTTCCAGAATGGCAAAGCCCGGCGTCATGATGCCGAAGAAGGCATCTCCGTGCATCAGGAAATAGGTCGGGTTGAGACCCGTTCCCGAAAGCGCATAACTGGTGACCGTGCGATCACCGTGCTCACCGGTAACCTCGAGATCCTCGATCTCGGACAGGCTGAGCTCGCCACCCGGCAGCGCCGCCATGCGACCGTCTTCCTGTTCGATCAGGGCGCGGGCCGCGATCGCCAGCCAGTAGGGGCTGGCATTCTCGGGAACATAAAAGGCGTCACCGGCAGGAACAGCCTGGTCAGAACCGGTATTGTCCGTCCAGCGCGCCTCGCCATCGACGAATTCAAAACTCTCGTCAATCGGGTTGCCGAAGGTGGACGCGCCTTCAACGGTCCAGCTCTGCGGCAGACCGTTCTCGTCGAGGCGCACGCTTTCGACCATGGTCGGGCCGCGGCCATTATTGCGGTACTCGTAATCGATGGCATAACCATCGTCTGCTGCCGCGATTTCCAGCGCGCCAATGGGCGTTCCACCCACCAGGACAGTAAAGGTCGACGCCTCCTGCATGGACGCCAGGCCAGCCTCGGCCGGAGCGGATGTTTCACTCGCCGGCTGACAGGCGGCCAGAGCAGCCAGCGCGATGCCGGCCCCAAGCCATTTGATCGATTGCATGATCTCGTTCCCCTCATGATCATTCCTGGATCAGAGGCTTAGCAGCATTCCCGCAGAGTGTCGAAACACGCCCTAGCGAAGCGCCGGCGTCTGGTAGAGCCGGATCTTGGTCCCGCCATGGTCGACAACCGGGCCCGGCTTGCCCAGCGGCAGGCCCGTGGCCTTGGCCAGCTGGGCGGACGAGGTCACAATCCCGACCCGCCAGCCGGAAAATCGGCTTCTCAGGGCGTGCCCGATTGAGCTGTAGACCGCGTTGAGTTTCTTGCGATCGCCAATCCGGCCGCCATAGGGCGGATTGATGATGATCAGGCCGGGATCGCAGTCTGGCGGTTGCAGATCGCGCACGGAAACATGCGAAAACGCACACAGCGGCGCGACGCCAGACCGCTCGGCATTTTCACCGCTCATGCGAATGGCGCCGGGATCGCGGTCCGATCCGAAGAAGCGCAGATCGCTGGAATGCGTGTCCGCCTCTTCCCGCATCTTCGCCCAGCGTTTCGCATCAAAGGTCTTGAGGTGCTGGAAAGCGAAGTCACGCGAACGGCCAGGCTTCAGGCCCAGCGCAATCTCGGCGGCCTCGATAACAAAGGTGCCAGAGCCGCACATCGGGTCCAGCACGGCTTCCGAACCCGTATAGCCACAATCACGCAGGAACAGGGAGGCCAGCGTCTCGCGCATGGGGGCGCGATTGACCGCCGCCTTGTGGCCGCGCCGGTGCAACAGTTCTCCGGACGTATCCAGGCTGATCGTGCACTGATCGTGCTCGATACGCACCATGACGCGGATATCCGCCTCGGTTTCAATGCTCGCGCCCGCCTCTTCACGGATCGCCGTCTCGACACGCTGGGTGGCGGCTTTCTCGTGATAGATCTTGGACTTGCGACAGGTCGCATCGACCCGGACCGTATGCCGGCGGTCGATCAGCTCGGCCCAAGGCACCCGCCGGGCGCGCTTGTCCAGCTGGGCCAGGTGCACGGCATGGAAGACACCGACCCGCACGAGGACCCGCGTGGCTCCCCGCAGCTCCAGGTTGGCGCGCCAGACCTCGGGCCAGTCACCGCGCAGATTGACCCCGCCCGTCTCGACCTTGCCAACCGCGAAACCCTTCTCACGCGCCTCGTCCGCCAGCAGGTTTTCCAGCCCGGGCGCCACAATCAGGAAAATGTCGAGTTGATCAGTCATCGCGGATGCTTATCGCATGGCCGCGCAAGCGTCGATACGCGCGTACCGTCAGTCCTTCACCCGCCAGGGAGGGTCCACCCGGTTCTTGCCGGCATGATAGATCTTGATCTTGTG
>JAYZXG010000057.1:0-7593 GCA_036141435.1 Pseudomonadota bacterium
CGACCACGTCCAGCGGAATGTCGTTCCAGTAGAGTGCGTGCAGGTGTCGGCCACGGCCACAGCCGAGATCGAGAACGCGCATTCCGGGCTCGAGGTCCATGTCCTCGAGACGAACCGTGACCATCATGAGCGGGCTCCCCGTTCCGCCAGGGCTTCGGCATAGAGCCGCGATGCGGCCAGGGCGTGGTGTTTCCACTGGAAAACGTCCTGTGCACGCGCCGTCGCCTTCTCACCCATCTGGCGGGCAAGCTGAGGGTCATCCAGCAGCCGTGCGAGATTGGCGGCCATCGCACCGGCATCGCCGACGGGCGAAACGAGGCCGCAATCACCGACCACTTCCGGCAGGGCGCCGCCATCACTGGACACAACGGCTGCGCCACATGCCATGGCTTCTGCAGCCGGGAAACCAAATCCCTCGAACCGGGCCGGGCAGGCGACCACATGGGCCCGCCGGTAGAGATCGGCCACTTCCTCGCGGCTCAGACCACCGCCGTCGATGACGCGAGCGGTCAGGCCGTGTTTCTCCAGCGCGCGCTTGGCGGGACCCTTGCGCAGATTACCGACAATGCGGAGCTTCACGTTCGGGCGCGCGGCCGCGACGCGCGCGAGGGCGTCCAGCAGGACATCAAGTCCCTTGATCGGCGCGTCTGCGCTGGCCGTGGTGACGATGAGACCGGTTTCGCGTTGAATCTTGGTGTCGGGATAGAAAATGCCGTGTTCGATCCCGTTGAAGGCGACGCGCACCCGATCGCGCGGTGTGTCATAATGCTCGGCATGGCTGTCCCGCGCAGCGGCAGACACCGCCAGCATGCGGGGCAGGGCCCGTGAGGTTTTCGCCTGCATGTTCACGAAGTTGTACCAGCGGCGTGTCAGCAGCCGTTTCCACCAGCTTTCCCCGGCGGCGATGGCGTATTCCCGGTCGATCGAGATCGGGTGGTGGATGGTCGTGACGACGGGCAACAGCGCGTTGATCCTGACAAACGCAGAGGCCAGCGTCTGGTTGTCGTGAAGCACATCATACTCGCCCGCATGTGCACGCAGGTATTTTTCGAGGCGCAGGCCGAAGGCATGGAGCTCGCCGAAGGCGCCGGAATTGTGCGCCAGCCATTCCGACATGTCGGCAGCATTGGTGAGATGGCGCGGGCGCAGGGCGAGGAATGCATTGTCTTCCTCGAACAGGTCCAGCGATGGCAACTGGATCAACTCAATGCCGTCATCAAGTTCGGGATAGGGCGGGCCGGAAATCACCGAGACCGTGTGGCCCAGCCCGGCGAGCGCGCGCGTGAGTTCGCGGATGTACACACCCTGGCCACCGACATGCGGATGCGAGCGGTATCCGCTGACAAGCACGCGCAAGGGGCGCACCGGATCGCTGTCCGCTGCACTGGGAAAGATGGAATCTGCAGTCGTTTCGAATGTCATCTGGCGAGGCTGTGTTTGAAATTTCCCGGAACCTATAGAAGTGAACGCTGTTCGCCAAGCGTTGGGCACCTATGCAGCCGCGTTGGGAAAGGTTATGGCCTGCGGCCAGCAGGATTCTTTGCCCATGAACACCAACACGTTTCGGTTCGCAGCCTATTTCGGCGCTTTCTACCTGACCCTCGGGGCGTTCCTGCCCTATTTCCCGGTCTGGCTGGAAGGGCGCGGGATCTCTGCGGAGTGGATCGGCTGGATCGGGGCAGCCGGATATGCCGGTCGGTTCATCATCTCGCCGATCGCGGCGCGCTGGTCAGACAAGGCGCCGCTGCAGAGACAGCCGATCTGGGCGCTGGCACTGATCGCCTTGATCGCCTTCGCCATGCACTTGCCGACCAGCTCGCCCTGGCCATTGCTGATCCTGGCGCTGTTTGCCTCGGCCTGTTTCTTCGGCCAGATACCGCTCGCCGATGCCTTTGCCATGCGGGAATCCCGGGCCGGCAAGATCCCTTTCGGTCCTGTGCGCGCCTTCGGGTCCGCGGTCTTTGTACTTGCCAATTTCAGTGCCGGGGCCCTGCTGGACCTCAGCGGCAGCGAGAGCGTGATGGTCTTCGTCGTGACCGGGGCGGTTTTCGTGGTCATCTCGGCCATCACCCTGCCAAGGGGCGAGCCGTCCGCGTCCGGCGCCGATCGCAATATCGACTGGGTGCAGTTCGGACGCCTGGTGCGCGGACCGCTGGGCTGGGCCTTGCTGGCCTCGGCCTGTATCCAGGGCGCGCACGGATTTTATTATTATTTCTCCGCCATCGCCTGGGTCGAGCAGGGGCATAGCCAGTTCACGGTCGGCGCTCTGTGGGCGACGGGGGTGATGATCGAGATCGCCTTCCTGTGGTGGTCGGGAAAGGGGCTGCTGGGGCGTCTGACCCCGGCCCAATTGTTCGCGATCGGCGCTATCGGGTCGATCCTGCGCTGGGGGCTGACCTCGCTGGGCCCGCCGCTCCCGGTCCTGTTCGGCCTGCAACTCTTCCACGCCCTGACCTATGCCGCGACCTATATCGGTTTCCTGCGGTTTGCGGTCGAGAGCATGCCTGACCGCCATACCGCGACCGTCCAGGCTATCAATTCCGCCCTGTCAGGCGGGGTCATCATGGCGCTCGCCGCTGCCGTGTCCGGCTATTTCTATGCCTGGGTTGGAATCGGCGGGTTCGCGATCATGATCATTCCCTCCGCAATCGGTCTGGTTGCAGCAATTGCACTTCATCACGTTTCTGCACTCCCGCATCACAAAGAAATCGACTAGTCTCCCGAATTATGAGGGGAAAAGCGCTAGAAGCTGTTGATTCTGCCGGGGTCGTCTTGCGCCAGGATGGTGCCAAGACGGTCGTTGAGCTGTTTGGCGACTGGACTGTCGAGACGATCGGCGCCAGCGATGGTGCCCTGCGCCGTGTCGAGGAAACCACAGCACCGGGAGATATCGTCATCGATCTGACCCGGCTGGGCCGGATTGATACCGCGGGCGCCTTCATCATCGGGCGTGTGACGCGCCGGTGCGGCGAGCCGGACGGAGATTTCCATTTCATCGGCGATCATCCCACCGCGCGGCGTCTGATCGAAGAAGTTCGCGCGCGAACCACTGTGTGTGCAGAAGAACCCGCCCCGACTTTCGGTTTCGGCAAGGCCCTGGGCCGGATCGGCGCCGGGCTTGAGGCCATGTTCGGCGAAATCCTGGACACGCTCGGCTTTCTCGGGCGCACGATGATGACCGGTTTGAGTAGCCTGTTTGTCCCCTCGCGTTTGCGTTTGACCCCGACGATCTGGGCCATGGAGGAGGTCGGCGTGAACGCGATGCCGATCATCGCCACCCTGTCTTTCTTCATTGGTGCCGTGGTGGCGTATATGGGTGCCAACCTGTTACAGGGGTTAGGCTTTTCCGTGTTCACCGTTGAGCTCGTCGGGATTGCCGTCCTGCGTGAATTCGGCGTCCTGATCACCGCGATCATGCTGGCAGGCCGATCGGACTCCGCGTTCACGGCCCAGATTGGCGCCATGAAAATGCAGCAGGAGGTCGACGCCATGCGCGTGCTGGGCCTCGACCCGTTCGAGGTGCTGGTCCTGCCACGGGTGATTGCCTGTACCCTCATGGCCCCGCTGCTGACCTTCGGCGCGATGATTGCCGGCATTTTCGGCGGCATGCTGGTGGCCTGGAGTGCCCAGGATATCTCGCCATCCCTGTTCATCACCCGTTTTCACGAACAACTCGACTGGAGTCATTTCCTGGTCGGCATGTCCAAGGCCCCGGTGTTCGGGCTGGTCGTGGCCATCATCGGGTGTCGCCAGGGCATGCAGGTGGGCGGTGATGTGGAGTCGCTGGGGCGGCGCGTGACTGCATCCGTGGTCCAGTCCATCTTCGCGGTGATTGTGCTGGAGGCCCTGTTTGCCATGCTTTATCTGGAGCTGGGCATATGACACAGGACGTTCTCATCTCGGTGCGGGGGCTGCGCACGGCCTTTGGTCCCCACGTCATCCATGAAAACCTGGACCTGGATATCCGGCGCGGCGAGATCCTCGGCCTCGTCGGCGGCTCGGGCACCGGCAAGACCGTGCTGCTCAACACCATCCTCGGCCTGAAACAGCCCGATGGCGGTGATGTCTTCTTCGAGGGCCATCGATATGGCGGCTTGTCACGCGCGGATCGCCACCGGGTCAATTCGCGCTGGGGCGTGTTGTTCCAGAACGGCGCCCTGTTCACGTCGCTGACCGTGCGCGAGAACGTCATGGCGCCCCTGCGCGAGCATGTGTCGATGCCCCAGGAGCTGATGGAAGAGATCGCCGGCATGAAGATCGGTCTGGCCGGACTGTCTCCGGAAGCCGCCGATCGCTATCCCTCGGAACTGTCGGGCGGCATGCGCAAGCGCGCTGCGCTGGCCCGCGCCCTGGCGCTGGACCCGGACATTCTCTTCCTGGATGAGCCGACAGCCGGGCTCGACCCGATCGGCGCGGCAGCGTTCGACAGTCTCATTCTCGAATTATCCCAGGCCCTGGGCCTGACCGTATTGATGATCACACACGATCTCGACAGTCTTCACGCCATTTGCGACCGTGTCGCGGTGCTGGCGGACAAGAAGGTTGAGGCCGTGGCACCGCTTGAAGCCTTGATGCGCAATCCGCATCCCTGGATTCAGGAGTATTTCCATGGACCCCGTGGCCGCGCCGCCACGGCGGGACAAGGGGGGTAAGAGATGGAAACCAAAGCACATCACATCCTGGTCGGCCTGTTCGCCGTGACCCTGATCACCGCAGGTATCCTGTTCACCTTGTGGATGGCGAAGGTGACGTCCGAGGAGTTCTCGCAATACGACATCGTGTTCGATGGACCGGTCCGCGGCCTCCGGGAATCGGCCGAGGTCCGTTTCAACGGGATCCAGGTCGGTGAGGTGAAGGAGCTGGGCCTGGACGAGCAGAGTCGCGTTGTCGCGCGGATCGAGGTGCTCTCGCAGACCCCGGTGCGCGTGGACAGCTACGCGCAGCTTGAGCCGCAGGGCCTGACCGGCCTGTCCTATGTCCTGATCTCCGGGGGGTCGCCCGAGGGGCAACGCCTGCAGAGCCAGATCGGCCGGCCACCGCCGCGGATCTTCGCGCGTCGTGCGCAGCTGGAAGGCCTTGTCGAGGGCTCCGAGGATGTGCTGGACGCGGCCCAGATTGCCCTGATCCGCCTGTCCGACCTGTTGAGCGAGGACAATGTGGACGAGGTTGCCGCCACCCTGAGCAATCTGCGCGAGATTACGGGGCGCCTGTCGCAGGAAGGGGCCCTGATCGAGGATGCGCGCGATACCCTGCAGCAGATCAACACGGCGGCGCAGGATATTTCCGTCGCCGCACAGTCGCTGCAGGAGTTCAGCGAGACCACGACGACCTTCGTGGCCAATGATCTGACCGCTGCCGTCAATGAAACCACGCTGGCGGCCATGGCCGTGAACCAGGCTGCCGTCGACACCAATACGCTGGTGCAATCCGTCACGCCCGCGCTGGAAGATTTTGCTGACAACGGCCTGAACAACATCACCCGCTCGGCGGCCAATCTGCAGCGCCTGACCGAGGCGCTCGAGCGGATTGCATCCGAAATCGAGAACAATCCCGGCGCCTTTATCGCCGGTTCACCGCGTGAGACCGTGGAGATTCCGCAATGAGTGCATCGCGTTCCATCAAATTCCTGCTGGCAGGCCTGACGGCTCTGTCGGCATCTGCCTGTGTCTCCATCCTGCCGGAAACCGAGCCGGTTGCCGTTTACCGCCTGTCATCGCCTGTCGCACGCAACAGCGAAAACCCGCCGGGCGTGATTGTTGAAATCGAACGCCCGCGGTCGCCGGCCGGCCTGGCCAGCGATGACATCGCGATCGAGCGTGGACCGGGCCATCTGGCCTATCTGTCCGGCGCAGCCTGGATTTCGCCGGCACCCGTGGCCTTGCAGAGCCTGATCGTCGATACCTTCCATGCAGAAGGAAACGGCGTTGATCCGGTTTATCCGAGTGATGCGGTCCGCGGCGAGTACGAGTTGCGCATCGATCTGCGATCGTTCGAGGCCGTCTATGATCAGGGCGAGAGCAGTGCGCCCCTGATCCGCGTTCGTTTCATGGCCCGCCTTGTCGAGGAAAGTGGTCGTGAGCTCGTGGCCTCACGCGTTTTCGCCACCACCCGCCGGGCCGGCAGCAACAATGTCAGCTCTGTCGTGGATGCGTTCAATGCGGCGTCGACCCAGGTGGCCGGCGAACTTGCCGACTGGACCTCTACAGCGATCCGGGCGCGCGGCTAGCGCCCGCCCGGCCTGCCGTCATCGTCCTCGGGCATGGAGGAGAGCAGGTCTTTCCAGCGCCAGCCCGGATCCTTGCGCGAGCGATGGTCTTCGCGCTCGGGGAAACCGACGCTGTTTTCCGCGTTGGCTCCGTCCGGGGCCTGTGTCACGCCGGTCAGGGGACGGTGCATCTCGTCCATGGACGGTGTCGATGTGGCATCCGACGGGGGCGTGGCAGCCTCTTCAGCTGACGGCGTCCGCGGGCGGCGGGGCAGCGGTGAGGGGACCTCGTTCAGCCCGAGCTCAGGCGCGCGGCGTCCACCGGCCACAGATCCCATGCGCAGCATGAAATCACTCAGCAACTCATAGTTCTGGCGAATGCGGGCCTGGAAGGCCGCGTCGATTTCCTGGGCTTCCTCGGCGGCGGCCATGGCGGCGGCATTGAGCCCCTCCAGCCCGCGGCGCAGGGCGTCTGCCGCTTCGTGCGCGCGATCCCGGGCCAGTCCCGGCAATTCGTCCAGGCGCTCGGTCATGTTTTCCACCTGGCGTTCGACGGTCTGGGTTTCCGCTCGGGCGGATGCCAGCACGGCCTCGAGGCGTCGACGGACACTCTCGGCGGCATCATCGGCAGCCTGCGAGGCCTTCGCGGTCAGCTTTTCAGCCTCGGCAAGACGCATCTCGAAGGCCTGGTCAGACCGGTTGGCAGCTTCATAAGCCGCTTCATTGGCCTGCTGGACCTTGTTGGCCACGGTATCGGCCTGCTCCTCGATGGCCGCGATGGCCGCTTCGGAAATGGACTTGGCCTCCTGCGCGGAAGCGACCAGGCGAGCCAGGGCACTTTCATGTTCACGCGCGGCGTGCTCGGATTCCTTGCGGATGTCGCCAGCCAGGTCACGCGAGCGGCTGAGCGCGTCCTCGACCGCGTCGCGGAAGGCCGCCGAGCCGTCTGTCGTGGCCGAGTTCAGGGCGTCTGCACCATCGCGCGCCGTGGTGACCATGGTTTCCAGCTCCGCCCGGTGGAAGTCGAGCGCGGCAGCGATCTTTTCCTGCTCCTGGCGCAGGGCCTCACCGGCATCGCTGAGACGTTTGCGGTGTTTGACATAGGCCGCATCGAGGTTCTCCGCGCGCTCCTTGAGCGTGTCGGACATCTCACCGAGATTTTCGATGCGTTCCGCAATCTTGGCGGAGACCATCTGGCCGCGATCGGAAATCTTCACGCTGGCATCATTGAGCGTTTCCACGCTGGCCAGGATCTTCTGTTCGGTGTCGTCGGCCTGGCTGGCTGCAAGCTCAGCGGCAGCGGCCACCATTTTCGACTGGTCGGAGATGGCGGCAGCGATCAGCGCGGCCTTGTCGTCGAGCGATTCAGAAACCTCGCTCAGGCGCAG
>JAYZXG010000058.1:0-2607 GCA_036141435.1 Pseudomonadota bacterium
ATACGGCTGCGCACAACAGGCACAGCTTCCATGGGCACATCGCTGCGGATCCCACGCTCCAGCGTCGCACCCTCGCCAAGCGAAATCTCCAGACGGATATTCGGGAAGGCGTCGGCTGCAATGGTATGGACTTCGTTGACAGTCACCGTCGCGCCGGCAGCAATCTCGATTTCAAGACTGCCCACCGAGACGCCAGCGTCCGCCTCGATCGTCAATGCGGTGTCCGCGTCCAGGGTAATGGTGGCAGGCGCAGGCTTGCCGTCGAGCAGGATGCGCGTTTCACCGGCCTGGTCGATACCCTGGCTGGCCCGGCGCAGATCCGACCATTTCCAGGCCTCCGCACGCTTGGTGGGCAGGCCATGCTCGATGACGGCCTGGCGTGCAGCCGCCCGCCAGTCCTCGGCACCGTCGAGAAGGTCGATCAGGGCCTGTTCGGCCGGAGTTCGGGAGATGACGCCCATCAGGCCACCTCACCGAGGTATTTGTCATAACCTTCCGCTTCCAGCTCCAGCGCCAGTTCCGGACCGCCGGACTTGATGATGCGGCCATCCGCCATGATGTGCACGACATCCGGTTTGATATGATCGAGCAGACGCTGATAATGCGTGATCACCAGCATGCCACGATCTTCCGCGCGCAGCGTGTTGACGCCTTCGGATACAGTCTTCAGCGCGTCGATATCGAGGCCGGAATCTGTTTCGTCGAGGATGAGGAATTTCGGCTCCAGGATCATGGCCTGGAGGATTTCCATGCGCTTTTTCTCACCGCCGGAAAAACCGACATTGACCGGGCGTTTCAGCATGTCCATCGACACACCGATCTGCTTGGCCTGGGCACGGGCGAACTTCATGAATTCCGGAGCGGACATCTCCTCCTCGCCGCGCGCCGTACGCTGGGCGTTGAGGGCTTCCTTGAGGAAGGTCAGGGTCGGCACGCCCGGGATTTCCACCGGATACTGGAAGGAGAGGTAGAGGCCCGCCGCGGCGCGCTCTTCCGGTTCCAGCTCGGCCAGGTCCTCGCCGCGAAACTCCATCTCGCCATCGGTGACGTCATAGCCATCACGGCCCGTCAGCACATAGGACAGGGTCGACTTGCCCGACCCGTTCGGCCCCATGATCGCATGGACCTCGCCGGCAGGCACTTCGAGGGAGAGCCCCTTCAGGATCGGCTTTTCCTCACCATCCTGGGTTTCGACACGGCAGTGGAGATTATTGATCTTAAGCATTGTTATTCTCGTGTTTCTCGGCAGGTGCAGGCTCGGAAAAGATGTAGGCGACAACAAATCCGAACATCAGCGAAAGTGCACTCGCGAGCGCATTTCCTTCAAACTCACCGCCATTGATCTGCATTGGGTTATCCGTGGGCATCCAGAACGCCACAACACAGCCCACTATCGTAAAAACCAGCCAAGCTATTCCCTTTGCGTTTGCTGGCACAAAACGAACACCGTAGCCACGTCGCGTCGGGCCCCAGTAGCGATGAAACCACGGTTTCATTCCTCGCCCTCCCAGTAATCGACTTCCTGGGCGTAAGCGCGGTGGCGAAACAGAACGCCGTCGCCCTCGCCGCTCTCATCACCCCAGGTGATCGCGCCGACCTTGTTGCTGTCGGGATACTCCACGACATCGGTTTTCTGCATGGTGGAGAAGCAGACATAACGCAGCTCCTCCTGACCTGTATTGATAAGCTGGTGCGCCTGGGCCTCGGCGCCTGCGGGCGCGGCGATCACATCGCCTGCCCGGGCCGGATAGACCTCATCGCCGTAGCGGTAGTCTGCCTCACCCTTCAAGATCAGGATGGCTTCCTCGATAATGTGATGCCGGTGATAGGGAAAGGCACGCTTGCCCGGTGGCACAATCGTCAGCATGGCGCCCAGTTGCTCCATTCCGATCACTGGACCGATCCGGCCCATACGGGCCTCAAATGCCTCGCCATGGGCGAGGGTGTCGAGTTCGAGGCTGTCGAGACTGACGACCGGAGAGCGAGACATGGCTATTTCCCCTCCGGATGATAGGCGATGCACTCGATCTCGACCCGCGCGCCGAGCGCCAGGGCGGCGATACCGGCCGTGACGCGGGCAGGACGATGCTCGCCCATGGCGGCGGCATAAGCGGCGTTCATGGCCTGGTAATCCGCCATATCCGTCAGATAAACGGTACACGTCGCCAGGTCTTCAAGTCCGGCACCGGCCGGGGCCAGGGATCGCTCGATATTGGCAATGGTCTGTGTGGTTTCCGGCCCGGCACCGCCGTCGATCAGCGTGGTACCGCCTGGCAATCGTCCAAGGTGACCCGACACATAGAGTGTATCGCCCGCTCGCACGACCGAGGAAAACGGCGCCCAGTCAGGCAGATCGTCGACGCGATAGGTCTGCATGCGCTCTGGAGACGCCTGGACGTCAAGCTCAAAGTCTCCACGCTCGGCCAGCACCACGCAGCCTGACAAGCTTATTGCGCCCAGCACTAAAAGGAAAAGACGCAGCAAAGCGCTCATAGCTCATCCTCTCCCATAGCCGCTTCACAGGAAGCGACAATCTCTTCACCCGTTTGGGAGGTTTCCTGCATGGCTGGCCCCTCTTCGATCGAACAGCTCTCCATGCCCAGATCC
>JAYZXG010000059.1:0-10075 GCA_036141435.1 Pseudomonadota bacterium
ATGGTGCGGACGAGGTCGAGGTCTCCCTGCCGGACGGCCGTGTGTTCCCGGCGCAGGTCATCGGCACCGACCCGGTCACTGACCTGGCCGTATTGCGCATGGAGACCGATGAAAGCATGCCCTTTGTCGCCTTTGGCGACAGCGATCGGGCGCGCGTGGGTGACTGGGTGATTGCGATCGGTAACCCCTACGGGCTGGGCGGATCGCTCGCTGCAGGTGTGGTCTCGGCGCGCGGCCGGGATGCCGGCGGCCGTTATGACGACTACATCCAGACTGATGTGGCGATCAATACAGGCAATTCCGGTGGCCCGCTGTTCAACATGGCCGGGGATGTGGTGGGCGTGAACACGATGATCCTGTCACCGACCGGCGCCAGCGTCGGTATCTCGTTGTCCATCCCGTCCAACATCGCCACGCGTGTCGTCGACCAGCTGGTCGAGTTCGGCGAGACCCGTCGCGGCTGGCTGGGTGTATCCGTACAGCCGGTCACACCGGACATGGCGGAAAGCTATGACCTGGAGACACCGTACGGCGTCATCATCCGCAATGTGGAAGATAATGGTCCCGCTGATGAAGGCGGGCTGCGCCAAGGGGATCTGGTGCTGACGTTTGACGGTCGCCGGGTCCGCGATGACCGCTTCTTCACGCGCCAGGTCGCCGAGACAGAGATCGGCGCTACGGTCGATCTCGAGATCCGCCGGCGCGACCGCCCGATGACGCTCAGCGTGACCATTGGCGAGCTGGTGGAAGAGGGGGCCGAGGAGGCTGCTGCGTCCAATATCGATGTTATCATCCCGCGCACGGGCGCCGAAAACGAAGTGTTTGGCATGACGCTGGGGCCGCTCACGCCGCAGAACCGGCGTCGCTATCGTGTGCACCCCGATGCTGAGGGTGTGCTGGTCACCGAGGTTGATCCGACGTCCGATGCGGCCGGCAAGGTGCGCCCGGGTGATGTCATCGAACAGGTCGAATTCGTCACGGTCGAGACGATCGCCGATATCCGTGCCATCACGGACGAAGCGGATGGTCCGTTGCGCTTCCAGCTCAATCGCAGCGGTCAGTATGTGATGCAGTCGATCCGCTCGTGACGTCTGCCCTGCTGATTGCCGGGCCGACAGCGGCCGGGAAGACAGCGCTGGCAATCGAGGCGGCTCGCCAGCTGGACGGCGAAATCATCAATGCCGACTCCATGCAGATCTATGAGGGGCTGCCGATCATCACGGCCTGTCCGGATGAGGACGAGCGCGCCGCTGCGCCGCATCACTTGTTTGGCACCGTTGATCCCGGTCTTCGCTGGTCAGTCGGCGAGTGGAGCCAGGCGGCCCTGGCCCGGTTTGACGACATTGTTTCGCGCGGAAAAACGCCGATCCTCGTGGGCGGAACCGGACTGTATTTCAATGCCTTGACGGTTGGTCTGGCGCCCGTACCGGAGATCTCGCCCGAGACCCGGGCGAAGGCTGTCCGTTTGCTGGGCGAGGGCGGGCTGGATGCCGTTCGCGCGGAGGCTGAACGTCAGGACCCGGTTTCCGCCGCAAAGGTCAAACCGGCAGACCGGCAACGCCTGTTACGCCTGGTCGAAGTGGGCTGGGAAACGGGGCGGGCGCTCTCCAGCTTCCACGCGGAAACGACGCCGCTCCTGGGTGAGCGCGCCTGGCGCGGCATCGTCATCGAACCCGATCGCCAGGCCCTGTATGATCGTATCGATCTTCGCTTCGATCTCATGCTGGATCAGGGTGCCCTGGAAGAGGTGGCGAGATTCAAAGAGCGCGGACTTGCGCCTGACCTGCCCGCGATGAAGGCGCTGGGCGTGCCGCAACTCATGGCGCATCTGGAGGGCGATCTCGCGCGCGACGAGGCGATCGAGATCGCCAAGCGCGAGAGCCGTCGCTATGCCAAGCGTCAGATGACATGGTTCCGTAATCAACAGGCCAGCTGGGACCGGGTGACAGCGTTGCATAAAGATGACGCGCGCAAACAACTCGCGGCCGTGCTGGGTTAGGCCCGCTGGACATGGATGCCAGAGACGGGTCCTATCTGCGCTTCGATTCCTCTCCAGAAAGCCCCACCGGCAATGACTGACGCGCTGTATAACGACGATATCGATCTCACGCCCATTTTCGATCTGAAGCTTGCGCTGGTCGGTTATGGCAATCATGGCCGTTCGCATGCGCTGTGCCTGCGCGACAGCGGCGCGCGGAATATCCGCATCGCCCTGCGACCAGGCTCGCCGTCCAGGGCCAAGGCCGAGGCGGACGGGTTCGAGGTGGTGACGCTGGCGGAGGCGGCTGGCTGGGCGGATGCGGTGGCCTTGCTCGCGGCGGACGAGGCGCATCGCCAGATCTGGGACAGCGAGATTGCGCCCAACCGAAAGCCGGGCCAGGCGCTGATCGTCTGCCACGGTTTTTCAATCCATTACGCGCTGATCACTCCGCCTGCGGATTGCGATGTCATCCTTGCGGCGGCGAAAGGGCCGGGCGGTGCAGTGCGTCAGGAGTTCGAGAAGGGCAAGGGCCTGATCGGCTTCTGGGCGGTCCACCAGGACGCTTCGGGCCGGGCCCGCGAGATCGCGCTGGCCTATCTGGCCGGTATCGGTTCGGGCAATGTCGGTATTTTCCCGACGACGTTCCGGGAAGAGACGGTGTCAGACCTGTTTGGCGAACAGGTGGTCCTGGTGGGCGGCATGGTGGCGCTGGCCAAGGCGAGTTTCGAGCGTCTGGTCGCGGCCGGTGTGTCCGAGCGCATGGCCTATATAGACTGCGTGCATGAGATCAAATACCTGGCCGACCTGATCCAGGCGCGCGGGATTGCAGGCATGTACAAGGCGATTTCCGACACGGCAGAATTTGGCGCGCGTGAGATCGAGGACCGGATCGCCGGTCCCGAACTGCGCAAGGTCTTCGACGACGCGATGGCGGATATCGAAAGCGATCGTTTCGCGCGCAAATGGGTCAAGACCTATGAGGCGGGGGAGGCCATGGTCGCGGATCGCGAGGCTGACGAATTGCTCGACATCGAGGCGGCCGGTCGGGATCTGCGCTCGCGGCTCTACGGTGCCTCGAAATAGCCAAGATGCACGATCAGTTGTAATAGGCATATGATTCCAGAGTGGATTGCAGGGGCTGGCAATGGCATTTAATCCGGTAAAGCAAAGACCTTACGGCGAACCCAAAGAGGTTGTCGCGCGCCTGTTCGAGGAAGTGGGCGGTATTCCCAAGGTTATGGAATTGCTGGATCTTTCCCGTACGCGTGTCTATGCGCTGGCGGACCCGGATTCGACCAACGAGATCTCCTATACGCGTGTCTGTACGCTCACCGAGGATGGTGCGACCGCTGCGGCGCAACACCTGGCAGCCCTGGCCGGTGGTCTGTTCGTACCGCTTGAAAAAGCGGATGACGCAGACTGGCTGGCCCTTGCCGGTGAAGCCAGTCGCCGCAATGCGCGCAATATCGCCGCCCTGATGGAATCCCTGTCCGAAACCGAACGCTCGCCCGGCGAAGTCGATCAGCAGGAAGCTCGCGACCTGCTCAAGATCCTGGACGAACAGCTGGGCGTCCTCGCCATGCAACGCGCCAAACTGTCCCTGATCGCCTCCGGCGAGCTGGAAGACAACGCAAACGGCTGATCAGTTCCGGTCCGGTCCCGTCGCGCGGCGAATACGATTGGCGCGGCGATTTTCCAGCTCCTGTCGCGTCGGTTCCGCCTCGTCGTCGGCCTGTTCGGTCGTGCGTGAATCTTCAACGCCCGTCTCACGCTCCTTGAGCGCTTCTTCCTGCATGGAGCGGGTATCGACACCTGAGCCATCATCATCCGTCTCGACGTGCCGCAACCGGTTGGCGGCTTCGCGCAATGGCTCCGTCACGGGCGCAACCGGTGTGGTCGTCAGCAGGCTCGAAATCAACGCAGTCGCGATCAATGTCATGGCGGTCTCCCTGCAGGGTCGGCGTTCAGCGTCGCACCCGGTCTCACCCTGAAGACCTCACTCTATCCCAGCGCGGGCGCCCAGCAAATCGCATGGGGCTCGCAAGCCCCGGCTTCGGCGCCTTCGGGGCGCTGCACCGCTCGCCCCCATTGCAGCTGGCCCGAACTCTGCTTAGTTAGACACGAATGAACCAGTAAGGGTCAGCGCCTGCATGAACGGCATCGTCAAATTCTTGTTGCGCATGGATTCGCGTGCCGCCCGGGCCATCGGCGTGTCCGTGGCGCTGTTTGCCGTTGTTGCGCTGGTCTTTGTGCTGGGGCGCTTCGTGCTCGATATCGAGCCGGGAACCATCAATTCCTGGTTCGAGGCCACTGCGAGCCAGTGGTATGCCTTGCCCGCGACGATGTTGTTTTTCACGCTGATGTCCTTTCTTGGGGCACCCCAGTTCGGATTGATGGCCGCCGCGATCGTCGCGTTCGGTCCGCAGACCGGTTTCATCTATGCCTGGGTGTCGACCCTGTTCGCCGCGACCGTGAATTATGTCATCGGTCGTTTTTTCGGCGCCGACATTCTCAAGCGCTATGGCGGTGACTGGGCCAATCGCATTTCCGACTTCATCGGACGCAACGGATTGCTGGCGTCGATGCTGGTGCGCTGGGTGCCGTCCGGCCCCTTCATCGTCGTCAACATGGGCTTCGGCGTCGCCCGGACGCCTTACTGGGCCTTTGCGCTAGGCACCGCGATCGGGACCGGACCCAAGATTTTTGTTGTCGGTCTGGCGGGGCAGTCCATCCTGGCCATGCTGTCTGAAGGGCAGTTATTGCTGGGTGTGGCGTTGCTAGTCGCCGTGATTGGCTGGATTGGTGTGATGTTGTTGGCCCGCCGCTGGCTGCGCCGTAACCGACCGGAAAATACGGACGCCTGATCCACGCTCCGATCCGGGCAACCGGTGCAACCAGCTGCAGCTGTTTCCTGAAAAGACGGAAGATTTGTGGAATTAGGCCTTCGCGCCCCTTGCAATATCTTTCGCATCATCGCACAAGAAAAATAGTTGCAACGCGACTTTGTCGCCACACTTTCCGAAATCAGCGCCCATGCTCAACAGCCTCTTTGGTTTGCTTTCCGCGGATATTGCCATCGACCTCGGCACCGCGAACACGCTTGTCTACGTCAAGGGACGCGGTGTCGTCCTGAACGAACCGTCCGTCGTGGCCTACAAGGTCGACAAGGGACGAAAACACGTCCAGGCCGTGGGTGCTGAAGCCAAGCTGATGCTGGGCAAGACGCCGGGCAATGTCGAAGCCATCCGCCCGATGCGTGACGGTGTGATCGCCGACTTCGATGTCGCCGAGGAAATGATCAAGCACTTCATCCAGAAGGTGCACAATCGCCGCGCCATGGTCAGCCCGCAGGTCGTGATCTGTGTGCCGTCCGGTGCGACCGCGGTTGAGCGCCGCGCAATCCATGAGAGTGCGCTGGGTGCCGGCGCGCGCAAGGTCTATCTGATCGACGAGCCGATGGCCGCTGCTGTTGGTGCCGGCCTGCCGATTGACGAGCCGACCGGCTCCATGATCGTCGATATCGGTGGTGGTACCACCGAGGTCGCGGTCATGTCCCTGTCCGGTATTGTCTATTCGCGCTCTGTTCGCGTCGGTGGTGACAAGATGGACGAGGCCATCATCAACTATATCCGCCGTTCGGCGAACCTGTTGATCGGTGAAACCTCTGCCGAGCGCATCAAGAAGGAAATCGGATCGGCCATGCCGCCGGTGAAGGGCGAGGGCCTGTCGCTGGACATCAAGGGCCGCGATCTGATGAATGGCGTGCCGCGTGAAATCGCCGTCACCGAAGCCATGATTGCCGACAGTCTCTCCGAGCCGGTCGAGCAGATCGTGGAAGCGGTGAAACAGGCGCTGGAAGCCACGCCGCCGGAGCTCGCTGCCGACATCGTCGACAAGGGTATTGTCCTGACGGGTGGTGGTGCGCTGTTGCGGAACCTGGATACCGAGCTGCGTGAGCGCACGGGCCTGCCGGTCAGCCTGGCCGATGAAGCCCTGTCCTGCGTGGTGCTGGGCTGCGGTCGCGCAGTAGAAGATTTGAAAGTTTGGCGTCCCATTCTCTCTGAAGCTGTGTAATACACAGCGGGGCGGGGGAGAAGGAGTAGGTCGTTGGCGTCACGGCGCACGGCACGACACGATGCGGAACATGGAGTCCGCTTTTCGCGCACGATCTTCATCATGTTGATCGTGGTCTCGAGCGCGTTGATCATGTTCGACCGCCCGGCGTCCAGATCCGCCGCGTTCGCGGGTTTCCGCGCGTCCTTCACCGACATTGCAGCGCCCTTGCTCGAACTGGCTGCCCAGCCCATTCGTGCCATCAAGAATATCGGTCCGTATTTTCGCATGCAGGGTGACCTGGCAGAAGAAAATGCCCGCTTGCGCCAGCAATTGATCGAGGCGCGCTACTGGGAAGATCTGGCCTATCGCCAGCGCGACCGGATTGAAGTCTACGAAAGCGCCCTGAATGTGCAGACCCAGGCCACCCAGGACCGGATCGGTGCCTGGACCGTGGCGGATCCACAGGGCCCGTTCGTGCATGCGCGCCTGATTGGCCGCGGCAGCAATGCCGGCATTGCCGACGGCTACCCGGTCATCAATCTCTATGGCCTCGTCGGCCGGGTCTACGAGACCGGCGAGCGCTCGGCCCGCGTCCTGCTGCTGACCGATCTCAATTCCAACATTCCGGTGATGGTGGACCGCTCGAATTCGCGTGCCATCCTGACCGGCGACAATTCCGACTATCCGCGCCTGCAATACCTGGGACGCAATCCCGATATCCAGGCCGGGGACCGGATCGTTTCGTCCGGCGATGATGGTGTGTTGCCGCGCGGCCTGCCGGTTGGTGTCGCTGTGCCGACCCGCGACGGCGGTTGGCGCGTGGAACTCTATTCAGACCAGGCGCCGATCGATTTTGTCTGGGTCTGGCCCTATCAGCCCGCGGAGATCCCGCAGCGTGACGAGCCCGAGCCGGACGCCGGTGCGACCGAAGGCGATACGCCGGCTGATGCGGCTGTGCCGCGAGCCGACGCAGGAACCGCCGAGCCGGCCCAGACGGAGGGCGAGGAATGAGAAAGCCCCAGGAACGTTCCGCACCGTACTGGTCAGCCCTTGGCTGCGTACTGTCCGTGGTGGCCGCGCTGTTGTTCCAGGCGGCTCCGACCCGTCTGATCGAGGGCATCACCATCATGCCGACTTGGCCGCTGATGGTGATCTTCCTGTGGTCGGGCCTGCGCCCCTATTTCATGCCGCCGATCGCGATCTTTGCCATCGGCATCACCCAGGACCTGCTGACCGGAGCGCCGATGGGCATCTGGGCATTGTCCTACCTGGTCTCGATTTCCGTCTTCCGCTTCCGTGGAGAGGACGGCATGCCACGGGATTTGCCACCAATCGTACTGCGGTTCGGCGCCACCTTGCTGCTGGCCCAGGCCATCGCGTTTTCAGCGGGTTACTTTGCCCTGGGCGAGATGCCTCATCTTCAGCCCTTGATCATCGAGACCATTGCCTCAATCCTTATGTTTCCGATGCTGGCCTTTCTGGCTGTGCGTCGCCGGCGTGGCAGCCGGACAGGTTTCATCGGGGGGTGATCGCGAGGAGTCATGCGCGCAGATCGCCAGGAACAAGAACTCAAATTTACCCGCCGGGCGCTGTTGCTCTCCGGCGCCGGGGCGCTGGGATTCACCATCCTGGGCGCGCGCCTGTATGCCCTGCAGGTCCTGGAGAGCGAGCGCTATCGCCTGCTGTCGGAAGATAACCAGTTCAATTTCCAGCTCACGCCACCCTCGCGGGGGCGCATTCTCGACCGGTTCGGCGTTGCCGTTGCTGACAACCGCGACAGTTACCGGATCCTGCTGACCCCAGAGGGGACCAGCGACATCGACATGTCACTGGATCTGCTGGGCCGCTACATGACGATCTCGGACGCCCGTCGCGCATTGATCCATCGCCGGGCTCGCCAGAACCGCAGTTTCCAGCCGATCACCGTGGCCAATGACCTGGACTGGCAGACTTTCTCGACAGTCAATCTGTACGCGCCTGATATCCCGGGCATTACGCCGGATGTCGAGGAGGTGCGAAACTATCCGTATGGCGAGGCCTTCGCCCACGTGGTCGGTTATGTCCAGACGCCAAACGAAAACGACATCGCCAACGACCATCCCGATGCCGAACGTCTCCTGCGGCAGCCGGGTTTCCGGGTCGGCAAGAACGGGGTCGAGATCGCGCGGGAACATGATCTGCGCGGTGCAGCAGGTGCGCTGAAGACCGAGGTCGATGCGGCTGGCCGTATTATTCGCGAAATTCCCGACCAGTCAGTGGACCCCACCCAGGGCATGGATATCGTCTTGACGCTGGACGCGGACATTCAACGCTTCGCATCCGAACGACTGGGTGATGAAAGCGCATCCGCAGTCGTGATTGACGTCAATACAGGCGAATTGATCGCCCTGGTCTCCAACCCGTCCTTTGACCCGAACCTGTTCGTGCGCGGCATCTCCTCTGCCGATTATGCGCGTTACCGGGACAATGATCACCGGCCGCTCTATCACAAGTCCATCCAGGGCACGTATCCGCCGGGTTCGACCTTCAAGGCCGTCGTTGCCGCAGCCGCGCTGGAAGCGGGCATTGTCGAACCGTCCGAGAGCGTGCGCTGTACCGGTTCAACGCGTCTGGGCAATCGCGACTTCCATTGCTGGCGGCGCGAAGGGCATGGCCGTGTAGACCTGCATGAGGCGGTGAAAACCTCCTGCGACATCTATTTCTACGAGATCGCCGAACGACTGGGCATTGACCGCATCAACGAGATGGCGGCGCGGTTCGGGATCGGCGAGGCGTTTGACCTGGGCATTGCCGGGGTGGCGCGGGGCCTCAACCCGTCGCCGGCCTGGCTGATGGCCAATCGCAACCAGCCCTGGACGACGGGGCGCACCTATAACACCGGTATCGGGCAGGGCTTTACGCTGGCCTCGCCCCTGCAACTGGCCGTGATGACCGCGCGTGTCGCATCAGGGCGCGGCGTCATGCCGTCCCTGTTCCGTAATGCCATGGCGCCGCCGGCCCAGCACATGGGGTTGAGTGACGAGACCATGGCGCGCGTCCGCGAAGGCCTGCGTGCCGTGGTTCACGAGCAGGGGGGCACGTCCTTTTCGCTCGGCGGGCTGGGGATCGAGGGCGTCGAGATGGCGGGCAAGACCGGCACGGCACAGGTCTATTCGATCACTGCGGAAGAGCGTGAACGCGGCGTGCGGGACCAGGAAGACCTGCCCTGGCGACTGCGCGATCACGGCCTCTTCATGTGTTACGCGCCTGCGGACAATCCGAAATACGCCTGTGTCGTTGTCGTCGAACATGGCGGTGGTTCCAGCGCGGCCACCCGGCCGGCGCGCGATATCCTGCGCCGCACCGTGGCGCGCGACCCGTCCAGCCGACCGGGCGTGTTTGCCTCGCTCGCGCCGTCGACCTCGCGAGGAGGCATCTGATGGCCGTTTTCCGCGAGACCGTTCCCCGCGACCTGCCGGGCAAGATGATGGAGATCAACTGGTCCCTCGTTCTGCTGCTGGGCCTTCTGGGTGTGGCGGGCGTGGCGATGCTGTATTCGCTGGCCGGCGCCGACTGGAATCCGTGGGCGGTGCGCCATGCCCTGCGTCTGGGTGTCGGTTTCACCGGCATGCTGATCGTGGCCATGTTCCCACCGCGCTTCTGGATCGGCGTCGCCTATCCCATCTATTTCGGGGCCTTGTTGCTGCTGGTCCTGGTCGAGTTCGCGGGCGTGAGTATCAACGGGGCCCAGCGCTGGATCGATCTGGGGCCGCTGCGTCTGCAGCCCTCCGAGGTGATGAAGGTGGCCCTGGTACTGGCCCTGGCGCGTTTCTATCATGATCTGCCGACCGAGAAGGTGACCTCGCTGTCCGGGCTGATTCCACCGATGATGATCATCGGTGCACCGGCGGCGCTGATCATCGGTCAGCCCGACCTGGGAACGACGCTGCTGTTGATCGCCACCGGCGTGGCCGTGATCTTCATGGCCGGGCTGAGCTGGTGGTTCATCCTGATTGTTGGCGTGCTGGGCCTGATGGGAGTTGTCGGCATTGCCGTTGT
>JAYZXG010000060.1:0-5128 GCA_036141435.1 Pseudomonadota bacterium
GCTTGTCTGACCGTGGTCGAGAAGGAAAACACCGCGAAGGGGTGCTGGTATGCCGTCGAGGTGTCGCCGGAAACCCTGCGCCTGACCACGCTGGGCGATCTGGGCGAGGGCAGTGCGGTCAATCTGGAACGCGCCCTGGCCATGGGCGAGGAGCTTGGCGGACATCTGGTCACCGGTCATGTGGATGGCGTCGGTGTGGTCGTGGATCGCCGGAACGAGGGCGACTGGATCGTATACACTATCCGGCCACCGGCGGAGCTCAACAAGTACATCGCCAAGAAGGGCTCGGTGACGGTCGATGGCGTGTCCCTGACGGTCAATGACGTGACGCGTGAGACCTTTGACCTGATGATTATTCCGCATACCGCGGAGGTGACGACGCTGGGCGAACTGCAAAAAGCCGCGCGCGTAAACCTTGAGGTAGATCTCATGGCGCGCTACGCCGCGCGCCTGAACGAATTTTCGGAGGATCAGGCGTGAGCGACATCCCTCTCTCCCCGATCGAGGACATTATCGAGGACGCCCGCAACGGGCGCATGTTTATCCTGGTCGATGCGGAGGATCGCGAAAACGAGGGTGACCTGGTCATCCCGGCGAAATTCGCGACCCCGGACGCCGTCAACTTCATGGCCAAGCACGGCCGCGGTCTGATCTGCCTGGCCATGAGTCAGGAACGGATCGAACAACTCGATCTCAAGCTGATGTCGTCAGAGAACCGATCGCGCCACCAGACGGCGTTCACGGTCTCGATTGAGGCACGCGAGGGGGTCACCACCGGAATTTCCGCGCATGACCGTGCGCGCACGATTGAAGTCGCAACCGATCCGTCCAAGGGCGCCGAGGATATCGCCACGCCGGGGCACGTCTTCCCGCTTGTGGCCCGTGATGGCGGAGTGCTGGTCCGCGCCGGTCATACCGAGGCTTCGGTGGATGTGGCACGACTGGCCGGGGCCGGCTCGTCCGGCGTGATCTGCGAGATCATGAACGAGGACGGCACGATGGCGCGGCTGCCCGACCTGGTCGCCTTCGCTCAGCTGCACGGGCTCAAGATCGGCACGATCGAGGACCTGATCGCCTATCGCCGCCGGAATGACCGCTTTATCGAGCGACGCCTCGAGAGCGAGTTTACCAGCCAGTGGGGCGGGCCCTTCAAG
The DNA here is from genome assembly GCA_036141435.1 of Pseudomonadota bacterium. Taxonomy (GTDB): domain Bacteria; phylum Pseudomonadota; class Alphaproteobacteria; order Caulobacterales; family Maricaulaceae; genus Maricaulis. The sequence goes on from JAYZXG010000060.1 coordinate 1,155, forward strand.
CTTGTCGTTTTCCGCAACACGATCGACGGTGCCGAGCACGTGGCGCTGGTCAAGGGCAAGCCCTCAGCACACGAGCCGACGCTGGTGCGCATGCATAAAGTCTCCTTCGTTGATGATGTTCTGCGCGAGGCGGGCGGTCGCGGTGGTCTGGCAGAGGCGGGCATCAAGGCGCTGGCCGAGAATGATGGCCCGGGCGTGATGGTCTTCATCCGTGAGACCAGCCACACGGCGATTGTCGAGCGCCTCGGTGCACACCCAGTGCTGCCGCAGGACGAACGCGAGGCGCGCCGTCTGCGCGAATACGGCATCGGGGCCCAGATTCTCCTCGACCTGGGTGTCCAGGAGATGGATCTCTTGACCACCAAGCCCCAGACAATCGTGGGTCTGGAGGGATATGGCCTCAGCGTTCGCAAGGAACGCCTGTTCTCTGGAGAGTGATATGAGCGGTTATCGCATTCTCATCATTGCGGGCGCGTTCTATCGCGATATCGCAGATCCGATGATCAAGGGCGCGTCCGAGGCCCTCGGCAAAGCCGGCTGCAGATTCGAGGTCGTCGAAGTGCCGGGCGCGCTGGAAATTCCCGGCGCCATTACCCAGGCCGAGCTGACCGATGCGGGTTATGACGGCTATATCGCACTGGGCTGCGTCATTCGCGGTGAGACCACGCATTATGACTATGTGTGTGGCGAGTCGGCGCGGGGGTTGATGGACCTGTCGCTGGAAGGTGTTCCGGTGGGCAATGGCATACTGACGGTGGAAAACCGGGCCCAGGCCATGGTAAGGGCGGTCGACAAGAACAAGGGCGCTGACGCGGCCGAGGCCTGCCTGTCCATCCTGCAGCTTCGTGATCGCTTCCGCGGCGAAGCAGAAGATTGAAATGACTGAAAAAGAAAACCCGTCCGAACGTCGCGCGCGCCTGCGCCGCATGGCGCGTCTGTCTGCTGTGCAGGCCCTCTACCAAATGGAAATCGCGTCGCGTGGCGCCAAGGATGTCATCCGTGAGTTCCGGGACCACCGTTTCGGTGCAGCGGATGAAGGTCCGGAATATGTCGAGGCGGACGAGAATTTCTTCGAGGATCTGGTCAGCGGCGTCGTTCGCAACCAGGCGACTGTCGATCCGGCGATCGACGAGGTGCTGGCCGATGGCTGGCGCATGGATCGTCTGGACGCAACCGTGCGGGCCATCCTGCGCTCGGGCGGATTCGAGCTGTTCAAGCGTGACGATGTGCCGGCCAAGGTCGTGATCGACGAATATGTCGAGATTGCCAACGCCTTCTTCGAGGGTAGCGAGCCGAAATTCGTCAATGCAGCCCTCGACAAGTGCGGCCGCAAGGCGCGCGCGTCGGAATTCTGACATGGCGCGCTCGGGCGAATTCGATTTTATCGAGGCATCGCTCAAACCGCTGACGCTTGGCCACCCGGCAGCCCTGGGTCTGGCCGATGATGCGGCCCTGCTGACCCCACAAGCCGGACACGAGATCGTGCTGGCCAGCGACATGCTGGTCGAAGGACGCCATTTTCCTGCCGGCGCACAAGCCGATGTCATTGCCGCGCGTGTTCTGCACAGCAATCTGTCAGACCTGGCCGCGATGGGGGCGTTCCCGCTGGCTTTCCTCAGCAGCGTGGCCTTTCCCGGGGCCTGGGGAGCGAAAGAGCGCGAAGCCCTGGCGGAGGCCTTCGCGGACCAGACCCGGGCGCTGGAATTGCCGCTGATCGGTGGCGATACCACTGTCGGTGGGCAGGAGCTGGTCATCTCGCTGACCCTGGTCGGTGAGGTTCCGACGGGGGAAGCCTTGCTGCGCAGTGGCGCGCGAGACGGAGAGGATGTCTGGGTCTCGGGCACGATCGGTGATGCCGGTCTGGGCCTCAAGATGGCGCAGAACACGCTGGACCCCCAACCTGACCTGCTGGCGCGCTATGAGAGCCCGCAGGCGCGGCTTGAACTGGGATTGGCGCTGCGCGGCCTGGCCTCTGCGTGTGTCGATGTGTCGGACGGGCTGCTGGCGGATGCCGGGCATCTGGCGAAGGCGTCCGGTGTCGCGATCGAAATCGAAAGCGCCATGATCCCGCTCTCTGATCCTGCCTTGTTGTGGCTGGAGAACGAGGGCCAGCCGGGGCTGACGCGGCTGGCCAGCGCCGGGGATGACTACGAATTGCTGTTCACGGCACCCTCTGCCCGCTCGGGCGATATCCTGGCCTTGCAGGATGAGGTCGGCGTGCCGCTCAACTGGATCGGGCGTGTCGGCCCGGGCGAGGGGTGTACGCTGCTGGATGATGCCGGCGTGGCCATCGACGTGCCCACAGGCGGTTTTACGCATTTTTGACGCCTGTTTTGTATGCTCCTCGCGGATGGTGAGGTGTGACATGCGTTTTCTTGTTTCGATCCTGATGTCGGTTTTCCTCAGCTCGACGGCGATGGCGTCGACGCTGGCGGCACCGCCGAGCGATAATGAAGGCTCCTCCGGGGGAGGCGGCAATCGCTTTCTCATGCTGTTTTCCAGCGGCAATGACGAGGAAGAGGCGGTCGAGGAAGAAGCCGATGACCCGCGCTCCTTCACCATGCCGGCCGTGGTAGCGCCCCTGGCCCAGGATGGCCGTCTGACCGGCTTTGCCTATGTGCTCGTCCGCCTGCGGGTTGCGCCGGGGCATGATGTCTGGCGGGTCCAGGAAAACACCCATTATGCTCTTGATCTGATGACGCGGTCTGCTTTCCGCACTGATCTGAGCACTGCAGACGGGCAGGCGCTCAACCGGGAAACAGCGATCGAGGTCTGGGCTCGGGCCCTGGGCGAGTATTACGGCGCTGACGCGATCGAAAGTGTCGAGATTCGCAGTTTCGACGTCCGGCTTTTCTCGCGCTAGCGCCTGATTTTCCTTTTTTCTTGATTATTTAGCGGGTTAAGCGCGTCGGCGTATTGCACCCCCTAGGGGCATTGGGCATAGTCCATTCGTCTAGGGGGAGTTTTTTACGGTCGGCGCGATTCCCGCGTTTGGCTTCCCCGTTGAAAATAAAGGCCGAAGTGAGGAAAAAATAACGGGGCTCTACGCCATGAACATGCTTTTGCTGGCCATTGCCGCAGCTGTTCTCGCCATCATCTATGGGGTTGTGCAGACACAACGCCTGATGAGCGCGAGCGCAGGTTCGGAGAAGATGCAAGAAATCGCATCGGCCATCCAAGAAGGCGCGAATGCTTATCTCAAGCGCCAATACACCACCATCGCCATCGTCGGTGCCGCAGTCTGTATCCTGATTGCGCTCACCCTGGGCTGGCAAGTCGCACTCGGTTTTGCCATCGGTGCAGTCCTATCCGGCGCAGCCGGCTTCATAGGCATGCTGGTTTCGGTCCGCGCCAATGTGCGCACGACCCAAGCCGCTAGCACCGGTCTGGCCGCGGGCCTGGCTGTCGCCTTCCGCTCCGGTGCCATCACCGGCATGCTGGTGGCTGGCCTGGCGCTGCTGGGTGTAGCCGGATACTTCTGGCTGCTGACCGGCGCCATGGGCTTTGAGTCCGGTGATCGTACGGTGATCGACGCTCTGGTTGCCCTTGGCTTCGGTGCGTCCTTGATCTCCATCTTCGCCCGTCTGGGCGGCGGCATCTTCACCAAGGGTGCTGACGTCGGCGGCGACATGGTGGGCAAGATCGAAGCCGGTATCCCGGAAGATGATCCGCGCAACGCGGCCACCATCGCTGACAATGTCGGCGATAATGTCGGTGACTGTGCGGGCATGGCGGCTGACCTGTTCGAAACCTATGCCGTGACAGTCGTTGCGACGATGGTTCTGGCGGCGATCTTCTTTGCCGAAGGTCTTGGCGCCACGATGATGGTCTACCCGCTGGCAATTGCAGCGGTCTGCATCGTCACCTCGATCATCGGTACCTTCTTCGTCAGCCTTGGCGGCGGTACCAATGTCATGGGTGCGCTCTACAAGGGCCTGATTGCTGCGGGCGTCCTGTCCATCGGTGGTCTGTGG
>JAYZXG010000061.1:0-4595 GCA_036141435.1 Pseudomonadota bacterium
ATCCCCACCGAAGTGAATGCCCGGACCTTTGAAGCGGACGACCGTGTGCTCGTACATGGCGTTGTGCGCGACGTGTCTGTGCGCGCCCGCACCGAGGCTGAACTGCGTGCGGCAAAAACCGAAGCCGAACAAGCCAATGCGGCAAAGACGGAATTCCTGGCCAATATGAGCCATGAGATGCGCACACCTCTGAATGGCGTGATCGGACCGCTCGGCTTGATCCAGCAGTCCGAATTGAGCCCGGAAGCCGCCCGCATGGTAAGGCTGGCCGAGCGCTCCGCTGAAAGCCTGCTGACCCTGATCGATGATGTTCTGGATATCAGCCACATCGAATCCGGTCGTGTCGACCTCAACGAAGAACCTTACGCGCCGAACGAAATCCTCGACCAGGTGCGCGAAATCTTCTCCAACTCGGCGGCGGACAAGGGCATCAGACTGGCTGTCGACCGCTTACCGGACACGTTGCGCCTCAACGGCGATGCCGGCCGTGTGCGCCAGATCCTGTTCAACCTCGTCGGCAATGCGATCAAGTTCACCAAAACCGGCTTAGTGACCGTGAAAACAACTCTCGATGCATCCCCTGAGGGCGCATTGATGACCCTCAAGGTAATCGATACCGGCGAAGGATTCGAGCAGGACATCCTGCCACAGCTCTTTACCCGCTTTCGGCAAGGGAATAATCCCAGCGCGGTGACCGATGGCGTTGGTCTGGGCTTGGCCATTACAAGTGAGCTTGTCCAGATGATGGGGGGCAGCATTGATGCTATCAGCGAAGTTGGTTCCGGCAGCACATTTACGGTTTCGCTCCCAGCGACCAACGCAGCACTGGAAGTGCCGGCACCGAAGAAATCCAATTCACAGTCAGAGCAGTTACGTGGCCGTGTACTCCTCGCCGAGGACAGCAATACCAATGCGGTGGTAGTGTCCAACATGCTGGCGCGCATCGGGATCGAGCCGGTGATCGTCCCCGATGGTGCGGCAGCCGTGCAGGCTGTGGAATCCGGCGAGTTCGATCTGGTGATCATGGATGTCGGCATGCCCATCATGGATGGCCTGGAAGCGTCACGTCTGATCCGGGAATCGGGCAACACGGTTCCGATCATCGCGCTGACAGCGCACGCCCTGCCCGAAAACCGGGAACAGACCCAGGCGGCTGGCATGAACGGCTTCCTGACCAAGCCGATCCGCCTGAAGGAGTTGTCCCGGGAGCTGGGTAAATGGCTGCCTCAGGTGGATGTCGACGACTACCCTGTTATCGATGAGAGCTGTATCGAAGAGCGCTGGGACAATGACCGAGCGGGCTTCGCCTTTGTCCTTCAGATTTTCCTGAATGAGTTAAACACTCGCCTGGCAGATCTCGGTAAGCATCTGCGAGCTCAGGACTTCTCCAAGATTAGACACGAAGCACACGCGATCAAGGGTGGGGCCAGCAATGTCGGCGCCGAAGCCCTCTCCAGTGCTGCGGCGCGGCTGGAACACGCCTCCAGCATGGACCAGCGTGACGGCACACTGGACAGCCTGCATGCCGAATTGATGCGGGCGGCGGACAGCTTCCGCGAAGCAACCAAGAAACACCTCAACCCGAATAGTGGAGAGAGTGGATGAGCATTGGCCGGATCCTGATCATTGAAGACAGCCCGTCCCTGGCGCGCACCTATGAAGCGCAGCTGAAGAGTGACGCCGCAGCGATCGAGATCGCCGAAGACGGCGCAGCGGGCGAACAGGCCATGGAAGCCGGTCGTCCTGACTGCATCCTGCTCGACCTTAACCTTCCCGATGCCAATGGCATGGACATGCTCAAGGCGTGGCGCACGAGTGGGATCACAACCCCGATCGTGGTCATCACGGCCAATGGCTCCATCAATATCGCGATCGATGCCATGCGCGAGGGCGCGACTGACTTCCTGGTCAAACCGTTTGGGGCCGACCGTCTGGTCACAACCGTCAAGAATGCGGTCGAAAAGGGCAAGCTGGAGCGGGTGGTCAAGGCGCTCGAACAGAGCAAGCCCAAGACCCAGTTGGCAGAATTCATCGGATCCTCCCTGCCGATGCAGGCCGTCTACCGGGTTCTGGAATCCGCAGCCCCGTCCAATGCGAGCGTCTTCATCACCGGAGAGACCGGAACCGGCAAGGAATTGGCCGCGCGGGCGGTTCACTCCTCCAGCGCGCGGGCCGATCGGGCGTTTATTGCCGTGAACTGTGGAGCGATCCCCAAAGACCTCATCGAGAGCGAGCTTTTCGGCCATGTCAAAGGTGCCTTCACCGGCGCGACAAGTGACCGGGCCGGGGCGGCTGAACTGGCCGACGGTGGAACGCTCTTCCTCGACGAGATCGGGGAGATGCCCATCGAACTTCAGCCCAAGCTATTGCGCTTCCTGCAAACCGGCACCTATGCTCGAGTTGGCGACAGTCGCGTGCGCCAGACGGATATCAGGATTGTCGCGGCGACCAATCGCGACCCCTGGGGCGCGGTGCGTGCGGGCCGGTTGCGCGAAGACCTGTATTTCCGGCTCCATGTCATCCCGGTCGAACTGCCTCCTCTGCGTGATCGCGGCGGCGACATCCTGTCTCTGGCCGAGGCGTTCCTGGCACGGTTTGGTGAGGATGAGCAGCGCAGCACGCTGGAGTTCTCCGACGAGGCCCGCCAAGCCCTGCTCAATCATCACTGGCCCGGAAATGTGCGGGAGCTGGAAAACCTGGTCCGCCGCTGCGTGGTGCTGGCCGAGGGCGCGATCATCGAAGCCTCTGACCTCTCGCTCAACCAGGGCTTCGCTCCGGCAAGCCCACCTCTCCAGCCAGCCGAGCCCCAAGGCTTTGATGCCGCGGCCACAGCGCCCGCATCCTACGCGCCGGCCTCACCCACAGCGCCTGCAGGATCCAGCATCGAACCGCTCTGGATGGTCGAAAAGCGGACCATCGAGCACGCGATCGCCCTGTGTCACGACAACATCACCGAGGCGGCCAAGAAGCTGGAGATCGCGCCCTCAACCATCTACCGCAAACGCGAGCAATGGTCCGAGAAGACCGGCTGAGCCACCGGGACTAGCGCTGATATCCAGCCCATCGGCTGCGCTCGCGGGCGCTGCCCAGCCCGAGTTGCTCCCGGTGCTTGGCCACCGACCGCCGGGCCATCACTATCCCCATGTCTGCGAGTTCGCTGGCCAGCGCGGCATCGGACTTGCCACCGGGCCGGGTTTCCAGGCGGATCAACTCGGCGATCTTGGCCCGGACAGCGTGCGAGGACGGTGCCTTGTCCGCATCCTGTGAACCGCTGATGGCCATCGAGAAGAATTGCCTCAGCGGCAGCACGCCCCGCGGTGTCAGGATATGCTTGTGCGCGACGGCACGGCTCACCGTCGACTCGTGGACTTTCAACTCTGCTGCCACCACACGCATGGTCAGGGGGGCAAGATGTGCGTCCCCGTCAGCAATGAAGCGATATTGCCGGCGCACGACCAGCCGGGCGACATCGAGCAGGGTCTGTCCGCGTTGGCGGAGCGCCTGTCGCAGCCAGCTGACCTCCTCTTCCGCACGCGCAAGGAACTGTCGCGACGCCGCGTCATAGGCCGGCTCGTCTTTCCAGGAGCGATACATGCCGTCGAGCACGAGGCGCGCGCCGGTGCGACTGGCCAGTTCCACAATCTGCTCACCGTCCGCCCCGTCGCGCAGGACAAGGTCAGGGGTGATCTCGATCGGTGTCGCCGGGTCGAATTGCAGGCCGGGCGTCGGATCCAGTCGGCGCAAGCGGGCCATCATGTCGGCCAGCGTGTCCTCTGAAACGCCACAGAGGCGCGCGAGCTCGCTACAGGCCAGCCTCGGCATCTCTTGCAGATGCTCCAGCAACAAACGCCAGGCGGGCAGAGATCGTTTTGCGGGTTCGAGTTGCAGCCAGAAACACTCGGCCAGGGAGCGCGCACCGACTCCGGCCGGCTCGAGCTCCTGGACCAGGCGCAAGACCTCCTCTGCATCCGGACTGGCCGTGTCAATCTCGCGCCAGTCGGAAGCGTCGAGAAACCCTCTTTCATCCAGGTTATCGATGATGGCATGCGCCAGAGCCTGCGACGCATCATCAAGCCCCAGCAAGAGCAGCTGGTCCTTGAGGTGGTCGCTCAGGTGACGCGGCACCGGCACGTGGGCGAGCTGGTCAAACCCGTGCGCGCTGCCAGCGCGGCGGCGCAGCCATAACGGCTGCTCCGCGATAAGCGGGTTGGCTTCACAGATTTCCGCGACCTCTCGCTCCAGCTCGTCCTGGGGCAATCCCAGCAAATGCAGGGCGCGTTGCATGCCCGGAGAGAGGACCTGGCGCTGAGCCTGCAGCTGACCTGTTCCGAAATTCTGAGAAAAACTGTGCATGAGCACCTCCACACACAGTATCCCAGAAGCGCAAAAATTCCCATATATTTATATTTTTCAGATATTTAGCATTTTGCCGTCGCGAACCGCAAGATGGTATGACGCATATTGCGTCATCAAATATAGCAGTCCGCATCACCCAGAGCGGCCCGAGCCTTGCGAACGCCTTGGCTTTGCGCGACCACGCCGCGATCCTGAACGAAGACAAATCTTCCGGTTAAGAGTTGTGGCCACCCGTCACC
>JAYZXG010000062.1:0-11397 GCA_036141435.1 Pseudomonadota bacterium
CGTCGAGACCGGGCACTGGCGGCTGTTGCGCGCCAAGAACAAGTGGCAGAGCGATGAGGAATGTGCACGTCACCCGCATCCCGGCACATTCCCGGTTATCGTCACCGACAGCATGGACTGGGGCGGCTGGCGCGTGCCGGCAGCGGAATATGATCGCGACCCGACCAAGCTGGAAGCCCAGGCGCGCCTGATCGTGCATGCGCCGCAATTGCTGCATATCGCCGAGGACATGGCGCGTCTGACGGAGGAGGAAACCGACCTTCCCGCGGAATGGGCAGAGCTGGTGAAAAAGACCCGCGAAGTCATCCGGAACATAAGCGCGAGTCCGGCGGCAAGCCACCAGGCTGGCAACGCGAAAGCCGCGTAAACAAATTCAGGAAACTTAAGTCCACAATAACACTTTCCGGGCACTACTAGGGTCTGGAAAATGGTATTGGGCAAGCCATGTCTTTGATTGAACAACGCAACAGGTTTCTATCCTTTGCGTTTGCATCAGCTGATGTGCTGATCGAAACAGATCTCAGCGGAACGACCGAGTACGCGTCCGGTGCAACGGCTACGCTTGGCGAGCCGCCGATCGAAAGCACCACATGCCATCTCGCGGACCGCTTTGACCGTACGTCGCGTCCGATTATCGCGGCCCTGCTCAAGAGTGTCCGGCCTGGCCGCCGGATCGGCCCGGTCCGTGTCACCCTGAACGGGCGCGAAGCCAAGCTGAGCGGTTGGACGCTAGGCGATGACCACAAGATACGCTGGACCGTGTGCTTCGAGGCGCTGACGGCGCCTGAGGGTGTCGACCCGCAGGCATTTGAACGCTCTGCCGGCGAAGCCATTTCTGCGGCGCGAGCAGCTGGCGAACCGCTGTCGATGTCCGTCATGCGCATTGAAGGTATCGATGATCTCGATCGCCAGATTGGCCCTGACCGGGCGAGCCAGGTCCAGGATGCGATCAGCGCCGCCTGTGACCTGGTCGTCGGCGAGCTGGGTGTCGCCCGACATGTCGACAACAGTCGGACGGCACTCATTCACGAGGCATCTGCGGACCTGGCAGAGCTCAAGCGCGAGATCGAGGACCTCCTTTCGGAAAACAGCCTGGAGGACGCGGTCGTCTTGATCGACACCGTGCCGGACGCCCCGGAGCTGGAACCGGACATCGCGGTGCAGGCCTTTATCCACGCGGTCAACCAGGCTGCAGACACTGATGCCGCTCTGGACATTCGCAGTCTGAAGGACGCGGCTGCGGAAATGCTGGAGGCGACCACGCAGCGAATGAAAGAGCTGCGGACGACCATTGCGGGTCGGGTTATCGAACCCCATGCCCAGCCCATCATTGACCTGGCGACCGGCGATATCCACCACTACGAACTACTGCTCCGCCTGCCCGGGGGACGACCGATCCCGGAAGCGGTGGGTTTCGCTGAAAGCACTGGCCTGATCTACGAGATCGATTTCGCCATGACAGAGATCGCGGCCACATTCCTCCGCGACGATTTCGACCGCCCTGCCCTTGCGGTCAACCTGTCCGGCAAGTCTCTCGCCAACACGACCTGGTCCAAGCGTTTCCTGAAAATGCTGGCCGACATCAAGATTGACCGGTCACGGCTGAGTTTCGAACTGACAGAGACCGCGACGATCAAGAACATCAAGGCCGCCAATGCGGTGATCCAGAAGATCCGCGAGCGGGGCCACAAGGTATGCCTGGACGACTTTGGCGCTGGCGCAGCGGGTTTCCACTATCTGCGCGATTTCCCTGCGGATATCGTCAAGATCGACGGCTCCTACATCAAGCGGGTGGGCAAGTCTGATCGCGACACCGCGATCCTGGAAAGCATGGTTGATCTGTGCACGAAGCTTGGCGCGGAAACCGTTGCCGAAATGATTGAGGATGAGAGCCACGCCAAGCTCATGAAATCGTTGGGCGTCACTTACGGCCAGGGTTACTATTTCGGTAAGCCTGTTCCGCTAAAAACGCTCACGGACCCGAGGAATCGCGCCACAAAGGCGGCGTAGAAGGAAGAGGCAGAGCGTTATGGCCGTCGATATGAGCCGCGTGAAAGTGCTGATTGTCGATGACAATGGCTACATGCTGACCATTCTGCGGACAATCCTGCACGGCTTTGGAATCAAGCAGATTCTGGAATCCAAGGACCCGGCAGATGCGTTCGACATGGTCCGCTCTGACAGCGTCGACATCATCATCACGGACTACCAGATGGAAATCCTGGACGGTCTGGATTTCGTGCGTCTTGTTCGGACCGCTGATGACAGCCCCAATCCGCTGATCCCGATCATCATGCTGAGCGCCTACTCGGAAAAATCCCGTGTGGAATCCGCTCGGGATGCCGGTGTGACGGAGTTTTGCTGCAAACCGATCACGGCGAAGGAAATGTTCGCCAAGATCGCTGCCGTGATCAACGAACCCCGCCCCTTCATCCGCAACAAGACCTATTTCGGCCCGGATCGCCGCCGCATGGCGACGGAAGATTCCAACTACAAGGGCACCGAGCGCCGCAAGGGCCTCAAAAAGGTCTCGGCACCGGATGATGAAGACGGAATGGATGTTTCCCCCGAGGGGGGAGATGCAACATCTGCGGCTTAACCGTGGATAGTGCGCTCGCAGCGGTCGACATCGGCGCGCGACGCACCTTAGTTTGAAACGAATGGCGAAAAATGCGTCGCATACGCGTAAGCCGGGTCGGGCCCGGAACGCTGTTGATGAGTCCTCATCAGCAAGTGAGAACGCGCGCGGGTCCGGCGTCGGCTGGATTGTTCTGGCCATTGCCATTTTCACCATCGGATATGGCGGCATCTTCGCCCTCAAGATCCAGCAGGAACGCGCCTCGCTCGTCTCGGAAGCCGAACGCTCGCAGGCCAATGCCGCGGGTTACCTGGCTGAGCGGGTCTCCGCCCGCCTAGGCGAGGTCCGGTACGCGCTCAGCGTTGCGTCCAGTGATTTCGGCGCCCTGCCCGACACCGATATCGAGCGGGTGGCGGACACGCGCCTGACAGCGATGATGCAGTCCGAGGTACTCGATAGTATCGGCCTGCTTCTGCCGGACGGTCGCACGTTCACAGCGGGTGCACCGGTCCAGGACGACACAATGCGGGAATTGACCCGCATCGCGCTGAATTCCGATGACACGGTAATCGCCAGCATCAGCGACGCCGGACAGGCCTATTTCGCCCTGACCGAGCCTGTCGCCCTGGCGGACGGCACGGTCGGCGCGCTGACCGCGCGCATTCCCGCCATCAACGCCCTGCCCGACTGGGGGGATAACCGCGTTGTCGCCCTGGCTAACACGGCGGGAGAAATGCTGGCCCTGCGCCCGGTCATGAACGGGGTTTCGGCGGGCACGCCCTTGGCTGAACGGTTCGGCCTGACACGCAGTTTCGTCTCCGACCTCGCGGCAGGCGGCGGTGGTGCAACCTCCGATGCCAGCTTTGGCGGCGAGGATGTCACCTTTGCCATCGCGCCGGTCAGCGGCACCCCCTTCCAGGTCTATGCCCTGAGCGCAACGCGCATCAACCAGAGCGCCTGGATGCGGACGATCTCCTTCTATGGCCTGATGTTCGTTGCACCGATCATTGTCGCCCTGGGCCTCGTCGCCCTGGTGTTCATGCAAATGGGCCGACTGAGATCGACACGCGCCCAGCTGGCCGACAGCGAACAGCGCTTCCGCTATGCCATCGAAGGGGCACGCTGCGGCGTCTGGGACTGGAACCCCGATGCGGACACGGTCTACGTCACCGACTCGCTCGCCCGGATTCTCGGTTTGACGTCCGCGATCGAGTGTACCGGCCAGGATTTCCTGCGCCTGTTCAGCCGCGCCGATCGCGACCGTCTGCGCGCGGCCATGCGCTCTGCGCCCAAGGGCACGGAAGTCGATCTGGAAGTGCTGGCATCGGTAGCCCCCGTTTATCTGCAGATCCGTGGCCGCCTGCTCAGCGATGGTCCCGACGGCGAGGCACGCATTGTCGGTGTCGCGATCGACGTGACCGAGCGCAAGGGGGCCCAGGCCCGCGTGGCCGCCGCGGAGAGCCGCCTTCGTGCCGCGCTGGAATCGATGTCCGAGAGCTTCGTGCTGTGGGATTCCCGTCGACGCCTGGTGCTTTGGAACCGCAAGTTCCGCGATTTCTTTGATCTCGGCGACGGCCACCTGAAACCGGGTCTGTCCTATGCCATGGTCGAAAAGACGGCCGCTCGGGCCATCAAGACCGTGCACGGCGAGACGGACGGCGTGGATGCCTACGAGATCGAACTCGCCGATGGTCGCTGGCTGCATTATTCCGAGCGCCCGACCGCAGATGGCGGCCTGGTCAGCTTTGGTGCCGACATCACCGACCTCAAGCGTCATGAAGCTGCGCTGACCGAGAATGAATCCCAGCTGCGTCGCACCGTCGACGACCTGGAAACCAGCCGGACCCACATCTCCGATCTCGCCAAGAAATACGAGTCGGAAAAGATCCGGGCCGAAGAAGCCAACCGCTCCAAGAGTGAGTTCCTGGCCAATATGAGCCACGAGCTGCGCACGCCGCTCAACGCCATCAACGGCTTTTCGGAGATCATGTTGCGGGAAATGTTCGGTCCGCTCGGGGACGAGCGCTACAAGGGCTATACCAAGGACATCCTGGATAGCGGCCAGCATCTGCTCGAACTGATCAACGACATCCTCGACATGTCAAAGATCGAGGCGGGCAAGATGAGCCTGCAAACCGAGGCGACCGATGCGGGCGAGCTGGTCGAGCAATGCCTGCGTATTGTCCGCGGCCGCGCCGAGGAAAAGCAATTGCAGCTCCATGCCGATGTTGCAGACCTGCCGGAGATCGAAGTCGATCCGCGCGCCTTCAAACAGGTCATGATCAATCTGGTCTCGAACGCGGTGAAATTCACGCCGGAGGGCGGGCGGGTCACCATTCGTGGCTTCCTGTCCGGTCCCGGCGTCGCCTTCCAGGTCACCGATACGGGCATTGGCATTGCCAAGGAAGACCTGCCCAGACTGGGGCGGCCGTTTGAACAGATCGAGAGCCAGCACGCCAAGAGCTATCAGGGTTCAGGCCTCGGCCTCGCCCTGTCGAAATCGCTCATCGATCTGCATGGCGGCTCGCTCGCGATCGATTCCAAGCTGGGCGAAGGCACCACAGTCAGCTTTGTATTGCCCATAACCCAGGCACAGCTGATCGATCCGGAAGCGGCACTGGCCGGTGATATCGAGGATGCAAGCTTCCTCGGCGAGGATATGGAATTCATTGATGGCGAACCGCCGCGCGCGGCTGGATAACCCAAGCCACGGTCAGTAATCCCGGCGACGCTCCGGCGGCGGATCGCGGCGGTCAAAGCGTGGTGGTGGCCCACGGCGCTCGCCGCGTGGCGGCCCACGTCTCGCCTCGCGCAAGACCTGCTCCCGGGTCTCCGGGTCAAGTTCCGCGGCAATGTCCACGATAACCCGCTCGATATGAGCCTCGATCGCGGCCCGGGTGGTGCGACGGCGCTCGAGCGCAGCCTGAACCGCGGCGGCATCAAACGGCTCGACCATCAGGATTTCCGCGGCGTCGACGCGTGCGTCCCGCGCCTCGCGCATCAGGCCCCGCATGATGCCCATTTCGGATTCCATCTGTTCGCGCAACCGGGCGCGCTGAGCCTCCGGCAGAGCCTCGACAAACCGGCGCAGGTCGAAGCTGCCGGGTCCGCCGGCGCCGCGCAATTGCAAGCGGGCCTCCCGCTCGCTCGGCGCGGGCGGAACCACTTCGCGCTGGAGCACAAAACCGATCATCGCCCCGTTCACCAGAACGGAGACGAGCAGCGCTATGATCCAGGGCGTGCTTGATCTCACGTGTCTTCTCCAAGCCAGTCGACCCAGTCCTCACCCAGGCTTTCATAGGCATCCGCGTAGATGCTCTCCACATCCTGCTCAGCCGGCGCGACAAAGCCGCCGGCAAAGCCCATGGAGACGCCCACCACCAGAGCGATGGCTGCAGCAATCGGTGCCTTCCAGCCCCATTGCTGCACCGGTTCCGGCACAGCCCGCAGGATGCGATGCTGGAGCAGTTCACCCGGTTGCGGATCCGGCATCGCCAGAAGCGCATCCAGGTCAGCCTCCAGCGCGACCTCGGCCATCAATTCCGGATGCAGGTCCAGGAAAGCCTGAACGCCTGCCCGCTCGTCCTGCGGCCAGCGGGCCGGGTCAGCGCCATAGGCGTTGAGGATGGCAATCACCCTGTCCTCAGTCATCAATCCAACTCCTCGTGTGCCTGGCTCTCGCCTTCATAGGCGCTGATCAGGTCTCCGGCGTCCTGCACAAGCAGGGATTTAAGCTTCCTGCGCCCGCGCGCCAACAGGGATTCCAGCGCATCAACACTCACCGACATGATCTCGGCCGCCTTGATGTTGCTCATTTCCTGGAAGTGAACCAGTTCCAGGGCCATTCGCTGGCGCTCGGGCAGCGTGTTCACGGCCTCCACGACCCGGTTCGCGCTCTCATCGCGCACCATGGCCGTTTCCTGGCTGATGCCCTTGTCGGCACGCTCGGGCACTTCATCGGTCAGCACCTCGCGGCGCTTGCGCAGCCGATCATAACACAGGTTGATGGCGATCCGGCTGATCCAGGTCGAGACCTGGGCGCGCCCCTTTTCGAACCGGTCGGCCGCTTTCCAGACCCGTATGAAGGTCTCCTGCGCAACATCCTCGGCCTCGAGCGGGTCTTTCAGCATCCGCTGGGCGAGCCCCAGGATCTTGGGCAGCATGCGCTCCATCAAGAGACGCGCAGCCTCACGGTCTCCGCGGCCGACGCGCTCTATGAGCACATCGTCGGCCACGGGACCATTTGACGAGATTACGCGGAAGGCCGAACGGCCCTTGAGGGTCATGTCTGCAGCAATCCTTCCGCGCCCGTCCAACATCAGCGACGTATCAGTCACGCCACCAGAAGCGCCGATTTTCACGACGTTCCGCGGCGGCGTCCAGCTCTTCCGGCGTGATGGCACCGTTTTCATCGGTGTCCAGCCGCTCGAACCAGCGATGTTCAACAGACATGAACTCCTCGCGGGAGACACGACCATCTCCGTTTGCATCGGCGCGGCGATGCCCGTCCGGGCCACCGCCCGGCCCACCACGGCGACCGCGACGATGCGGACGTTCACGATCGTCGCCGCCGTCCCGCTCGCGCATTTCGCGCAGACGACGGTTCATGGGGGACATGTCTTCCTCGTCCAGATATCCATCCGCATTGCGGTCCATCCAGGCGAACATTTCAGACTGTAGTTCAGCGACTTCCTCACGCGTGATGGTGTTGTCACCATTGGCATCGGAGGCCCGCATCAGCATGACGGTCCGGGCCGCACCGCCGCGCATGCCGTCATGCCCCTGACCGCCACGCGGTCCGCGCTGGGCTTCGGCTACAGCGCCGGTGACCATGACTGCGGTACTGCACAGCAAGATGACCATTTTCGAGCGTTTCATTGACTTTCTTCCTTGTCAGTTTGACCTCGCATGTCTGTTCAACGCGGATCGTCAGGAATTCCGTCGCGCGGGATCAGATTTCTCGCACATGGCGATTGAAGAGCCCGCGTACCTGTTCGCAGCGTTGATCGAGGTCGCGCTCGAGCGCGGTGAGGCTTTGATGGCCGGCTGACCGGGCGATACCGGCCTGGCAGGCCCGGCTGGCCTGTTCGGGAGTGAAACCACTGCCATGCGTGGCGCGCAGGACCTGCAATATCCCCAACTGCTGATTCAGGGTCTCGATCAGGAAGCGCGCCTCGTCGACGGCCAGGATGCCCGCATGTCCCAGCGCGGCGATCGCAGCCGTGGTCGACCGGCGCACGCTGCCAAGCCGGGTCGCGTGAACCAGTTGCAGCGCCTGGGCGATAAACTCGATGTCCTGGATGCCGCCCGGCCTGGCCTTGATATCCCAGCCATTGCGGGCCGGCTTGGCCTCCTGCAGCCGTACGCGCATGTCTGCAGCGTCGTTGAGCACCGCGGAGGCCTCGCGCGGTTGCAGCAACAGGCCCTCGATCGTTTCATCCAGTCGCGCACACAGGTCCGCATCGCCCGCCACGCAACGCGCCCGGGTCAGGGCCATCATTTCCCAGGTCCACGCTTCCTCGCGATAATAGGGCTCCAGACGCGAAAACCTCACGGCCACCGGGCCGGACTTGCCCGACGGTCGCAGCTGCATGTCGATCTCGTAGAGCTCGCCCTCCTCGGTCGGCACGGACAGGGCACTGACCAGCCTCTGGGTAAACCGCGAGAACCAGGTCTGGGTCATCTCGTCGCCGTCATAGATGATGGTGACATCCAGATCGCTGTCGGCCGCCAGTTCGCGGCCGCCAAGCTTGCCCATGCCCAGCACGGCGAAACGCCCGGGCATTTCGCCGTATTTGCGCTCGGTCTCGGCCCGGGCAGCCGCCGACAGGGTTTCAATGGCTGCGTCCGCCAGGTCGGAAAACGCCGCGCCGGCCGTCTGGCCGCCGATACTGCCGCGCAGGATCTGGCTGCCTATGCGGAATTTCTGCTCGCGCAGGACCCGCCGGGTCGTGTTCAGAGCCGTCTCGTAATGGGCGTCCTGGCCGATTTCACGCGACAGCATGTCCAGGGCTCCGCCCGGTGGGTCCTGGTCGAGCGGGATGGAAAACCGCTGGTCCAGCATGGTGTCGAGCAGATTGGGTCGCCGCGCCAGCTCGGTCGCCATTCTCGGAGCCGTGGTGATGATGCCGATCAGATCCTCCGCCAGCGCAGGCTCATTCATCAACAGGGACAGCGGCTGCACCCCCATGGGCAGGTTCTCGAAGAAGGAGGCGAAGCGGGCAAACGCATCATCGGCCTCACCGGTTTCTGCAATCATGTCGACCAGGTTCGGGGCCAGTTTGGCAAACAGCGAACGCGCCCGCGTCGAGCGGACTGCCCGGGCCCGGCCCGCGCCCCAGGCATTGAGCTGTCGCCAGGTCTGTTCCGGGCGCTGAAAGCCCAGCTCCCGCAGCGTTGCCAGGGTGTCCGGCTCCGGCTCGACCCCCGTCAGCACCAGGCTTCCAGCACGTGAAGACAGAGGAATATCCGCTTCGAACTGGTCGGAGAAATAGCCGTGCACCTGGCGCAGGACGGTCTCTACCGCCTGGTCGAACGCCTCCAGGCTCTCAAACCCGGCCATGATGGCGACCTGCTGCCGGTCCTCGTTGCGGGCGGGCAGTACCTGGGTCGCCTCGTCCTGGCGCATTTGAACCCGGTGTTCCCAGGCCCGCAGCAGCCGGTAATTCTGGCTGAGCGCGACCGCCGTGCCCGATTCAATTGCAAGCTCGTCGGCCAGCCTGTCGAGCGCGGCCAGTGTGCCGGGCACACGCACAGCCTTGTTGCGCCCGCCAAAGACCAGTTGCGGGATCTGGGCGAAAAACTCGATCTCGCGAATGCCACCGCGCCCCAGTTTCAGATCGTGCCCGGCCGGCTGGATTTCTGCCCGTCGCCCCACGGTCTGTATCTGCGTGGCCAGGCTGCGGATATCATCGATAGCGGCGTAATCCAGTGCGCGGCGCCAGATAAAGGGCTGCAAATACGAGAGGAATTGTTCCGCAGCCTGCCGGTCCCCGGCGCAGGTCCGGGCCTTGATCCAGGCCGCGCGCTCCCATGTCAGGCCCATGGCTTCATAATAGTTCAGCGCTGCATCCGTGGAGATGACAACCGGGGTCGCGCCCGGATCCGGTCGTAGCCTCAGATCGGTCCGGAAAACATACCCGTCGGCGGTGATGTCATTGAGCGTTTTGACGATGGCCTGGACGAGGCGCGGCAGGCGTTTGCGCGGCTCCTCGGTCTCGGGCAGACGCAGGCATTCGGCGTCATAGAACACCACAAGGTCAATGTCGGAGGAGTAGTTGAGCTCACGCGTGCCCATTTTGCCCAGGGCAAAGATGACCAATCCGGGCAAGGGGTTGTCGGGATCCTCCACCGGGTGGCACCGGCCCTGCTGCGCGGCGAAACGGACATGGGCGTGCAGGACAGCCTGCACGGCTGCGTCGGCGAAATCGGTCACCGCCGCAGTGACGTCCACGACGTCGAGAACGCCGCCCAGATCCGCCAGGCCGACGATCAGGTGCATGGCTGATTTCAGCTGCCGAACCTGCTGATCAAGCTCGGTAATGTCTGTCGCGCTCTCACCGATCTCGCGGACGGCTACACACTGCGCGTCCAGAAGCGTGCCGATCGGGGTTTCCCCGGCCGCGCGCAGGACGTCCGGATAGCGTTGGGCCAGCCGCGCCAGGTAGGGCGCACAGCTGAACACGCTTACCAGGAAAGCTTCATGCGGGTGCAGGCGCTCGCGGATATCTGCCGGCAGTTCCGCAAAACAGCGCAGCCCCGGCTCCGGGTCCGGAGCCGGCAGGGCGGTGCAGGAGAAGAGAAGAGCGAGCGGGTTCGACATATCGCCAAACTGAACGCTTCTCACTGAGTCTTAAACCCCTTCATCCTGCGGCGCAGGTGCCAGCGGGAAACACATGGACGCGCGAAGTCCCGGGCCGTGCCCACCCTCGACATGTCCCGGCCCCTCGCCCAGTTCAAACTTGCCGTTGTGAACATCGACGATGGCCTGCACCAGGGACAGGCCAAGCCCTGAACCCGGCAGGGTGCGCGAATTGTCCAGCCGGACAAAACGCTGGGTCACACGCTCCCGGTCCGCATCGGGGATACCCGGCCCGGTATCGGTGACCGAGAACTCGGCACAACCCTCGCTGTTGCGGCGAAGGCGCAGGGTCACCGCACCGCCGGCGGGCGTGTATTTCACAGCATTGCCCAGCAGGTTGTCCAGGCCCTGCAGCAAGAGCCCGCGATCTGCGAAGACTTCCATGCCGCGTTCGACTTCAAAGGAGAATTCGAGGCCGTCATCCTCGCAGACATATTCATAGGTCTCCGCCAGGTCCTCGGCGACCAGCGCCGGGTCCATGCGGTTGATCGTCTTGCGGCTTTCCCCGGACTCCAGCCGCGAGAGCGACAGGATGGAATTGAAAATGCCCAGCAATTCGTCCGTATCACTGACAGCCCGCTCGAGCGTCTGCTCGCGAGCATCCAGATCGCCCTCTTCGCGCAACGCCTCATCCAGGCGGTTGCGCATGCGGGTCAGCGGCGTGCGCAGGTCATGCGCGATGCTGTCGCCGGTGTGACGCATGCGATGCATCAGGGCCTCCACGCGGTCGAGCATGTTGTTGAAATTCTCGGACAGCTCGTCCAGCTCATCGCCGGTATTGTTGCGTGGTGCCCGGCGGGTGAGGTCCCCCGCCTTCACACTACGCGCCACCGTATTGATGGCATCGAGGCGGGCGACAAAGCGTCTCGAGATGAAAATGCCGCCGGCGACCCCCAGCGCCAGGGCCAGGGCAGAGGCCGCAAAGATCGTGTTGAGCATCCGGCCAACGAGCGAGTTT
>JAYZXG010000063.1:0-2616 GCA_036141435.1 Pseudomonadota bacterium
GTGTGATTCGAGAATCTCCAGCGCGTCCTCATCGATCACCGGACCGACATCAGTGGTGATGTCCGACGGATTGCCGATTCCCAGCTCATCCATCGCGCCGCACAGCGCTTCGACAAACTCGTCCGCGGTATCGTCAGGCAGGAATATGATTCGCAGGGCAGAACAGCGCTGGCCGGCCGAACCAAAAGCCGACATCACCGCATCATCAACGACCTGTTCCTTGAGCGCCGTCGTATCCACGAACATCCCGTTCAGCCCGCCGGTCTCGGCAATCAGCGGCGCGATTGCCGTATCCCGCGCTGCCAGCGAACGATTGATCAGACGGGCAACTTCGGTGGAACCGGTAAACGCCACGCCGGCGGTGCGGTTATCACGGGTCAGGGCGGCCCCCACTGTCTCCCCGGTCCCGGGCAATAATTGCAGCACGTCCGCTGGCAAGCCGGCCTCCTGGAAGAGTTTCACAGCTTCACATGCAATGACCGGTGTCTGCTCGGCCGGCTTGGCCACCACCGTATTGCCCGCGGCCAGCGCAGCAGCCACCTGTCCCGCAAAGATCGCCAGCGGGAAATTCCACGGACTGATACAGACAAAGACGCCGCGCCCCTGCAATCCGAGATGATTCGTTTCACCGGCCGGCCCCGGCAGTCGATCCGAACCGGAGAACTCGCGCTCGGCCTGGGCACCGTAATACCGGCAGAAATCGATCGCCTCGCGCACCTCGGCGATCCCGTCGGGGATATTCTTGCCCGCTTCGCGTGACATCAGGGCGATCAGCCGGTCCATATTCTGCTCCATGGCATCCGCCATGGCGCGCAGGATGGCTCCGCGTTTCTCGCCACCGGCCGCATTCCAGGACGGGAAGGCGGCAGCCGCCGACCGGAATGCCGTGTCGACATCGGCTTCGCTGGCGTGAACGACATTGCCCACATGCTGGCTGCGGTCGACAGGGCTCATCAGAGCCTGCCCATCACCCGACACCATCTGTCCATCGATCAGCGGCCCTGCGCTCAGGGGCAATTGCGCATCCAGCTCGGCCATGGCACTGGCCAGGCGAGCCTGAACCGCGCGCTGGCTGATATCCACCCCCATCGAATTCGGTCGTTCCTCACCGTAAAGATCGTCCGGCATCGGGATTTGTGGGTGCCGGTCGATCGCATCCGCCTTCTCGAACGGTCCGCGTGCAACATCCTCGACCGGGACAGCATCATCCAGGAAGGAATGTACAAAGGACGTATTGGCGCCGTTCTCGAGCAGGCGACGGACGAGGTAGGGCAGCAAGTCCTCGTGACTGCCCACCGGGGCATAAACGCGAACCGTCCGCGCCCCATGGGCTTCAAGCGATGCCGCATAGAGCGGCTCGCCCATCCCGTGCAGGCGCTGGAATTCATATGCCTCGACACCCGCCTGGCTGGCCAGCTCACGAACCGAGGCCAGCGTGTGCGCATTATGAGTCGCGAACTGGGAATAGATTTCCTTTGGCGCCGCCAGCATGCGCTTGGCACAGACGAGGTAGTGCAGGTCCGTCGCCGTCTTGGTGGTCCAGACCGGAAAGTCCGGCCAGCCCATCTGGTGACCGAACTTGATCTCGGTATCCCAATAGGCGCCTTTCACAAGACGCACGAGGAAACGCCGACCGCTCTGCTTCGCCAACTCGACGAGCCCGTCAATCACGGCGCCCGCACGCTTTTGATAGGCCTGCACCGCCAGCCCCAGCCCGTTCCAGCCCCGCAGGGAGGGATCGCGCGCCAAGCGGTCGAGGATTTTCAACGAGATCACCAGACGGTCGGATTCCTCGGCATCAATGCAAAAACCGATATCATGCGCCTTCGCGGCCCGGGCCTGTTCGAGCACCATCGGATAGAGCTCGTCCATGACGCGCTCTTCCTTGATCGCCAGATAGCTTGCGTTCAGCGCTGACAGCTTGACCGAGACCCCGTGTACTTTTTCGATCGGACCGTCACCACGCGCAGCACCCACAGCCTCGATCGCATCGAGATAACGCTGGTGATAGCGCTGGGCATCGGCCGCGGTGCGCGCGCCCTCGCCCAGCATGTCGAAGGAACCGATATCCTTGTGCTTGCCAGCCCGCTTGAGGGCCGCTGAAATCGTCCGACCGAGCACAAACTGTTCGCCCATGATGCGCATGGCCTGCATGGTCGCGGCGCGAATAACCGGCTCACCGGCCCGCGCTGTCAGCTGTTTGAGATAGGCACCCGGGTTCTTTCGCGCCTCCGGTTCCACATCGATGATCTTGCCTGTCAGCATCAGGCCGAGCGTGGACGCATTCACGAGCCAGTTTTCCGACTTGCCGGCGTGCTCGCCCCATTCACCCGTCGAGATCTTTTCCGCGATCAGCTTGTCGGCGGTGGCCCCGTCGGGCACGCGCAACAGCGCCTCGGCCAGACACATCAGGGCCAGGCCTTCCTTGTTGGACAGGCCGAATTCCTGAAGGAAGGATTCCATCAGCCCCCGCACCCGCGTGGACGCCCGTGCACGCTTGACCAGGTCGATTGCGTCATCGCGCACCTTATCGCGCGTCTGGTCGCTGAAACCGATCTGCTCGATCAGCGTCCTTACCAACTCGCTCTCATTGGCGAATTTCAAACGGTCAATCTC
>JAYZXG010000064.1:0-2564 GCA_036141435.1 Pseudomonadota bacterium
TCCTTGGTGACGCGAACCGAGCCGTCCTTGAACTCGCGCAACAGGGCATGCGCCTTGCGAATGGCGTCATCGCGGTCCTTGAGCGCATCATGCAGCGCCCAGCCCGACTTGCGGTTCTTCTTCAGGAAGATCTCGAAATGAAGCTCTTTGCTCATGGTCCTGCCCCTTGCCCATTAACCATCGCAGATTTGGCTTAAGACAGGGTGAACTTAGGGTTTTGCGGCGTTTGACGCTTGGCGTGTAGTGCCGGACGCGTCTATGCTTTCAAGCGAAGACCACGACAGCTGCGCCACGGCGCGATCTGCGGAGACGGTATGGCTACCATCGCACTCGTCGATGACGACGAGAATATCATCACCTCGGTGTCCATCTTCCTGGAAGACCAGGGTTACAATGTCCGAACCTATAATGATGGCGCGTCTGCCCTGACGGCGCTGGCGGAAGACCCGCCGGACCTGGGCATTTTCGATATCAAGATGCCGCGCATGGATGGTCTGGAATTGCTGCGCCGACTGCGCCAGTCCTCCAACCTGCCGGTGATTTTCCTCACCTCCAAGGATGACGAGTTCGACGAGGCGCTGGGGCTCAATCTCGGTGCGGACGACTACATTGCCAAACCCTTCTCGCAGCGTCTGCTGGGGGAGCGGGTCAAGGCGGTCCTGCGCCGGGCGCGCTCGTCCAACGAGCCGATCTCGCCGAACAATGCACTCGAGCCGGGTGATAGCAAGCCGCTGGAGCGGGGCAAGCTTTTGCTCGACCCGAACCGTCATGCCTGTTCCTGGGAAGGCGAACCGGTCCGCCTGACCGTCACCGAATTCCTGATCCTGCAGGCCCTGGCCACGCGTCCGGGCTATGTCAAAAGCCGCGATAACCTGATGGATGCGGCCTATGATGACCAGGTCTATGTCGATGACCGGACGATCGACAGCCATATCAAGCGCATTCGCAAGAAATTCCGGGAAGTCGACAAGTCCTTCGACTCGATCGAGACCCTTTATGGCGTTGGATACCGATACAAAGAGGACTAGGCCCCCCGAGGCCCGGTTCAAGCGGATTGTGCGGCGCCTGGTCCTGTGGATTCAGGGCGCGCGACCCTCTGCATCCTCGCGCCTGGCGCAACTCATCCTGGTGGCCAATCTGATGGCGCTGGGTGTGCTGATTTTCGGCATGCTGGCGCTGACGGAAACCCGGCGGGGCCTGGTCAATGCCAAGCTGGACTCGCTGACGGCGCAGGGTGAGCTGATCGCCAATGTCCTGGCCGAAGGCGCTGCGGTTGGCATCCCGACGCCGGCGCTGAACAATGCCGACGCCCGGGCCCTCCTGCGCCAGCTCTATGTGCCGGAGGAGAGCCGCGTTCTCCTGTTCGACAAGTCCGGCGAGATGATCGCTGACAGCCACTTGCTGGCCGATGTCTTCGAGACCCAGATGCTGCCGCCGCCGGACGGGGGCAGTCCGGATCTGGCGGCGGCGGCCCGTGACCTGCCGACCCGGATCCTGGACGGGTTTTCCTCCATCCTGTCGTCTCCGGAAGAGCGGGCCGCGCTGGACCGCAACCTGCAGGAGGAGGTGCGCCAGGTCATCAGCGGCGAGCGTATTGCCGGGGTTCGCCGGGAGGCCAATGGCAGCCGTGTCGTCTCGGTTTCCATCCCGATCCAGCCGGTAAGGGCGGTCATCGGCGTGGTCACGATGGAGTCCTATGACCTGGACAGTCTGATCGAGGCCGAACGCCGGGCCCTGCTGCCCTTCATGCTGATTGCCATCCTCGTGACGGCAACAACCTCGCTGGCGCTGACCGTCTTTATTGCCCGCCCGATCCGGCGCCTGGCCCGGGCCGCGGATGAGGCGCGCCGCGCGGGTGGACGCCGCGTGCCGATGCCGGACCTGCGGTCGCGCAAGGACGAGATCGGTGAGTTGGGTGTCTCGCTCTCGGAAATGACCGAGGCGCTGTACGACCGCATGGACGCGATCGAGCGCTTCGCGGCCGATGTCGCGCATGAGCTGAAGAACCCGCTGACCTCGATCCGCTCCGCTGCCGAGATCCTGCCGCGGGCCAAGGATGACGAGCGACGCGCGCGCCTGCTGGCCGTGATCGCCAATGATGTGAACCGGCTCGACCGGCTGATTACCGATATCTCGCGGGCATCGCGCGTGGATGCCGAGCTGGCTCGCGAGGATGTGGAGCCGTTTGATTTGTGCGGTTTGCTGGCCGAGCTGACCGAGACCTATAACGAGGCCAATGACCGCGATGTGACGCTGAGCTTTGCCAACGAGGTCCGGGACGGCCTGGTCATGGGGCGCGAAGTGCCGCTGGGGCAGGTCTTCCGCAATCTGATCGACAATGCGCTGACCTTCTCGCCCGAAGGCGGACAGATCCGCATTGCCGCGCGCCGCGGGCATCGGCATGGCAAGTCCAGCCTGGTTCTGACGGTTGAGGACGACGGGCCGGGTATCCCGGAGGAAAATCTCGAAACCATCTTCGAGCGCTTTTACACCGAGCGTCCGAAAGGTGCGGCATTTGGGTCGCATTCCGGACTGGGGCTGGCCATCTCACGACAGATCGTGAA
>JAYZXG010000065.1:0-5257 GCA_036141435.1 Pseudomonadota bacterium
AGCCGCGCTCTGGGAGGATTTGATCATGGCAATGGTCCTAAGCGAAGAAGCCGGCATGCTGAAAGATGCGGCCAAGGGATTTCTGGCCGACAGCGCTCCGGTGAGCCAGCTGCGCAGGCTGCGTGATGAGGAAAGTGCAGACGGTTTCGACCGGTCGACCTGGAAGGAAATGGCGGAGATGGGCTGGACCAGCGTGTTGGTGCCCGAGGAGCATGGCGGCGTTGCCATGGGCCATGTCGCTGCCGGTGTGATCGCCGAGGAAATGGGGCGCACGCTGACAGCGTCTCCCTATCTCTCCACGGCCATCATGGGCGCGACGGCTTTGTCACGCTTCGGCTCCGACGCCCAGAAGGGCGAGTGGTTGCCGCGTATTGCCGCCGGTGACGCCATTACGGCGGTCGCCGTGGACGAGGGTCGCAAGCACAATCCGGTCAGTGTGACCACACAGGCCGAGCGCTCGGGCAATGGTTTCAAGCTGACCGGCGCAAAGAGTTTCGTCGCGGAAGGTCACATCGCTGACATGTTGATCGTATCGGCCCGGACGGCCGGTGGTGACGCGGAAGAGGATGGCATTTCGCTGTTCCTCGTGCCGCAGGATGCTGCGGGTGTGAAAATCCAGCGCGCGTCCATGGTGGACAGCCGCAACTCCGCGCGGATCGAGCTGGACGGGGTCGAGGTGGATGCCGATGCCCTGCTCGGTGAGGTGGATGCCGGATACAAGCCGCTCGAGAGCATTCTGGATTCCGGTCGCGCGGGCCTGGCAGCCGAAATGTCCGGATCGGCCCAGGAGTGTCTGCACCAGACCGTCGAATATCTGAAAGAGCGCAAGCAGTTCGGCCAGATTATCGGCACCTATCAAGGTCTGCAGCACAGGGCTGCCCATCTGTATTCTGAAATCGAACTGGGCAAGTCGATCGTTCTGAAAACGCTCCAGACGCTGGACATGGCGCCCGATCATGCCGCGATGATGGTCTCTGCGGCCAAGTCGAAAATGGGCCAGGTTGCCCAGCTCGCCGCCCAGGAATCCATCCAGATGCATGGCGGTATCGGCATGACGGATGAGTACGATATCGGCTTCTTCATCAAGCGTGTCCGCGTGGCAGAAGCCCTGTTCGGCGATGCCAATTATCACACCGACAAGTTCGCGAGGATGCGAAACTACTAGATCGCTCAGGCGAGGGAGGCCCGAATGGACTATTCCGACAAGGTTGTTGCGGTCACAGGTGGAGCAAGGGGGATCGGTCGAGCCATGGCCGATGCCTTCCACGCGGCCGGTGCGAAAATCGCCATTGCCGATCTCGAGGGCGCCGAAGAGGCGGCCAAGGTCTATGACGGTTTTGGCATGCGCGTGGACGTGACCCACGAGATGCAGATCGCCGAGTTCGTCAAGCAGACGGAGGCGGCCCTCGGCTCCATCGATATCTATGTCTCCAATGCCGGCATCCTGCGCACGGATGAACCCAGCTGGGACGCGGCAGGTGCGACGGACCAGGCCTGGCGCGACAGTTTCGAGGTCAACGTCATGGGCGCCGTTCATGGCGCCCGGCAGGTCTGGCCGGGCATGAAGCAGAAGGGCGCTGGCGTGTTCATTCTCGTGGCGTCTGCAGCGGGGCTGCTGGGGCAGATCGGTGCCTCGTCCTACACCGCGACCAAACACGCTGCTGTGTCCTTTGCCGAGAGCCTGGCCATCGCCCATGGCGATGAAGGCCTGCAGGTGGTCTGCGTCTGTCCGCAGGCGGTCCGCACGGACATGCTGGGCGGTAGTGAGGATGGTGGCATTGCCGGAGCTGACGGCATTGTCGAGCCCGAAGACGTGGCCGCAGAAACGCTCAAGGCCATCGAGGAAAAGCGCTTCCTGGCCCTGCCACACCCGCAGGTCGCCGAGTATGAGGCGCTGCGTGCAACCCAGCGCGATCGCTGGCTCGGCGGCATGCGAAAATTTCGCCGGATGATGGTGGGCTCGCGCGGTCGACCCGTCTAGGCTGTATACAAGACAAGAACGAGAGATAGAGGGAAGAAAAATGGATCTTGGAGTTTCCGAGCGCGTCAAACCGCTGATCGATCAGGTCCGTGCCATGGTGCGCGACGAAATCATGCCACTCGAGGAGGAATACCACCACGAGGTTGGCAAGGCGCCCGGGGGTGAGCGTTTTCAGTTCTCCGACCGTCAGAACGAGATCCGTGAAGGCCTCAAGGCCAAGGCGCGCGAGCGCGGGCTGTGGAATTTCTGGCTGACCGACAGTGATCGCGGATACGGCCTGTCGACAGTGGAATACGCGTATCTGGCCGAGGAAATGGGCTGGTCCTTCCTCGCTCCGGAAATCTTCAACTGCGCCGCGCCGGACACCGGTAATATGGAAGTCATCGAGCGCTATTGCACGCCCGAGCAAAAGGCAAAATGGCTCGATGGCCTGCTCGAGGGCAAGATCCGCTCGGCCTATCTGATGACCGAACCCGATGTGGCCTCGTCCGACGCGACCAATATCTCGTTCTCAGCGGTGCTCGATGGCGATGAATGGGTGCTCAACGGCGAGAAATACTGGGCGTCCGGTGCTGGCGACCCGCGCTGCTCTGTCTATGTGCTGATGGCGAAAACCGAGGGTGAGGATGCAGGGCGTCATGGCCAGCATTCGCAATTCCTTGTCGACGCGTCGACACCGGGCATCGAGATCCTGCGCCCGATGATGGTCTTCGGCCAGGACGACGCGCCACACGGCCACATGCATATCCGTTTCACCAATGTGCGCATTCCCAAGGATGCCATCATCCTGGGACGCGGCAAGGGTTTCGAGATCTCCCAGGGTCGCCTTGGGCCGGGTCGTATTCACCACTGCATGCGCGCCATCGGCCAGTCCGAGCGGGCGCTGGAAATGCTGTGCCGTCGCTCCGTCACCCGGCAGGCCTTCGGCAAGCCACTGGCGAAACTCGGCGCGAATGTCGACATCATCGCCGAACGTCGCATGGCGATCGAACAGGCCCGGCTGTTGTGCCTGAAGGCCGCCTGGATGATGGACCAGGGCGATCCGCGCGCCGCCGCGCCGTGGATTTCCCAGATCAAGGTCATCGCGCCGCGTGTCGCGCTCGAGACGGTCGATGAGGCGATGCAGATGCATGGCGGCACCGGTGTGTCACAAGACACGCCGCTGGCCGGCATGTGGATGGCTCTGCGCACATTGCGATTTGCCGATGGTCCGGACGCCGTGCATCGCATGGTCATCGGTCGCAAGGAGCTCAAGCGTTACGTCAACGAGGCTCTGGAGGGGTAGATGGCTGAACGTAAACCCGCCCCGACCCGGGCCGAGCTGGAACCGGTCGTGATGCACATCCTGCAGAACGAGCCGATGTTCAAGCTGGGCGAGGTCGATATTCGCGGCGTCAAGCAGCGCGCCTATGTCGATGCGCCGGCCGATTTGCGTTTTCTTCTCGTCGCGGCTCTGGAGCATGCAGAGCGCGAGGCCGTGGTCTTCGAGGACCAGCGCTGGACCTATGGCGAGCTGATCGGCAAGGCGGTCGCCATCGCCAACGGCCTCATCTCGCGTCACGGCGTCACGCCGGGCACGCGTGTGGCCCTGGCGATGCGCAATTCACCGGAATGGATCGCCGCCTTCTTCGGCATCCTGGCCGCGGGTGGCGTTGTGGTGCCGATGAACGGCTGGTGGACCTCCGAGGAGATGGGGTTCGGCCTGGAAGATTCCGGCGCCAAGCTAGTTATTGCCGGTTTCCGCCAGGCTGAGCGTATCCAGCCGCATGTGGACAGGCTGGGCCTGACCATCATTGCCGGGCGTGGCGAGGTCGAGGGTGTGGCTGACCATCTCGAGGACATCATCCGGGACGGGGCGGGCAAACCGCCGCCGGAGCTGGTCATCGATACCGACAGCGATTTCGCGATCTTCTACACCTCCGGTTCAACCGGGTCGCCCAAGGGCGCCGTATTGACCCATCGCGGTGCGGTCAATGCGTTGATGTCCTACGGCCTGATTGGTGCGGCCCTCAAGGCTGTGAACGGTGATCAGGATTTCTTCGGGGACAATCCGGCTGTTCTAGTCGCTGTGCCCTTCTTCCATTGCACCGGCTCGCACGCGGTCATGATGATGTCCTTCCTCTCCGGGCGCAAAATGGTGCTGATGCGCAAATGGGATCCGGCTGATGCGGTCGATCTGATCGACGAGGAAAAGATCACCAATGTGGTCGGCGTGCCGACCATGTCGCACGAGATCACGCTGGAAGCTCAGCGGCAGGGACGCTCCCTGGATAGTCTGATGGATATGGGTGTGGGCGGAGCGAAGCGTCCAACTGCGCATGTCGACAAGCTCAACGAGCAATTCCCGCATGCCTGGTCATCCACCGGCTACGGGCTGACGGAAACCAACGCCATCGGCGCTTATAACGGTACCAATGACTACCAGGGACGGCCCGGTAGCTGTGGTCGAGCCGTTCCCGCCGTGATCGACATCAAGACCGTGCGCGAGGACGGGTCGACGGCGGATGCGAACGAACCGGGTGAGGTCTGGATCAAGGGCCCGATCCTGTTCCGGGGTTATCTCAACCAGCCCGAGGCGACAGCGGATGTCCTGACCGAGGATGGCTGGTTCCGCACCGGGGATGTCGGCGTGATCGACGAGGAGGGCTTCCTGTTCATCGTCGATCGCATCAAGGACATGATCCTGCGTGGGGGCGAAAACGTCAGCTGTCTCGAGGTTGAAGGGGCGCTGGTCAGCCATCCGGACATCATCGAGGCCGGTGTGATCGGCATTCCCGACGAACGCCTCGGCGAGTGTGTCGGCGCCGCGATCCTGTTGCGTGAGGGTGCAGAGCTCTCCGATGAAGATATCACGGCCTTTATCGAACCCCATCTGGCCGCCTTCAAGCGTCCCGAGAAATACTGGCGCCTCGATGCGCCCCTGCCGCGCGGCGGCACCGGCAAGGTGGACAAGCCGACCCTGCGCAAGATGTTGCTGACAGAAGGAGTGTCTGCACAATGACGACGGTTTCACCGAGTGACGTCAAGGACATGATCGGCAAGGAGATCGGTGTTTCCCGCTGGATCGAGGTCGATCAGCAACGCATCGACGTGTTCGCCGATATCACCGAAGACCCGCAATTCATTCATGTCGATCCCGAGCGCGCCAAGGCGGAAACGCCTTTCGGTGGCACGATCGCGCATGGCTTCCTGTCGCTGTCTTTGCTGTCGCCCATGGCGATGGATCTGGGCTTCTCGCTCGAAGGCATCGCAATGGGAATCAATTACGGCTTCGAG
>JAYZXG010000066.1:0-9700 GCA_036141435.1 Pseudomonadota bacterium
GCGTCGGACTTGTAGCCATAGGTGTAGACATGTCCGTCAACAGCTGCCGTGACAGGACCGGGGTCGCCACCGTCGCCGGCCGCGCCGCCAACACCGACAGACACGCCGATCGCGCCACCCGGGATACCCAAGAAGCCGGTCGAACCGGTGATGGTGCCGGAGACGTTGAAACCGCCATTACCGCCGCCGCCGCCAACCGACTGGGCCAGGAAGCCGCCGGACTGGTCGCCATGAGTGGTGATCGAGGCCGCACTCGCATCGACCGCGCCACCGGCACCGCCGCCGCCACCTGCGCCACCGACGCCGACAGCAACTGCACCGCCTGCGAGAAGGCCGCCGCCAATGGAGCCGGATACATTGAAGCCGCCGGAACCACCGCCGCCGCCGACCGACTGGATGGTCACACCGGTCGAGCGATCGCCCCAGGTCTCGACATGGCCGCCGATATCACCGGTCACCCAGCCACCGGCCTTGCCGTCACCGGCAGAGCCACCAACACCTACAGCCGCTCCGGCACCCGCAGCGCCGCCAAGGCTCACCGTGCCCGTGACGTTGAAGCCGCCATTACCGCCGCCGCCGCCGACGGACTGGATGATCGCACCCTTGGAATCGTCCTGGTAGGTGGTAATCGCGCCGTCAAACGTCGCATCGACCCTGCCACCAACACCGCCTGATCCACCCGATCCACCGACGCCGACACCAACGGATGCACCGACACCGCCGCCCGCGGACGCCGCGATCGATACGGTGAAGCCGCCATTACCGCCGCCGCCACCGACGGACTGGGCCACGAGCCCGGTTGAGAACTCACCATCGGTGACGATATCGCCGCCGGAATCCATGTTGACCGTGCCACCCGCGCCGCCGGAGCCACCGGAGCCACCGACAGCAACCGAGAAGGCCGCCGCTGCGGTTTCGCCAACCGCGAACGAGAAGGAGGCCGCAAAGCCACCATTACCGCCGCCGCCACCGACAGACTGGGCAAAGATGCCTTCGGAATAATCGCCATTGGTCCGCACCGTGACATCACCATTGATGTCGACCGTGCCGCCTTCACCACCGGAGCCGCCGCTGCCGCCGACCGCAATCGAGGCGCTGACGCCATATCCGCCGGCCACCTGGACCGCGAAGCCACCATTACCGCCGCCGCCGCCAACAGACTGGGCGTAGACGCCACGGGACCGCTCGCCATGCGTCTCGATCAGCGGGGTGACATCAACACTGCCCCCGCCCGGCAGGGTTACGCTGCGGTCGGAGAAGTTCAGGGTGACATCGCCGCCTTCACCACCGGAACTGCCGGCGCCGCCGATCGCTACGCCGACAAAGGCGCTGACCGAAACAGACGAGCCACCATTACCGCCGCCGCCACCGACGGACTGGGCGAAAATACCGTGCGCGTCGTCACCATAGGTGAAGAGATTGTTCGAGTTGTTGACCGTGACCTGGCCCGCATTGGCGCCCGGACCACCGGAGCCACCGATCGTCAGGAAGACACCGCCGGTCGAGCCACCATCACCGCCACCGCCGCCGATGGACTGGGCCTGGATCGCGCTGGCCATATTGCCATTGGTCTGGCTGAAGCCCGTCGTGATGACACCGGTATTGGTCACGGTCACCGCGCCACCCGTGCTCGCCGCGCTGCCGGAACCACCGATCGCCGCGAGACCACCGCCATCGCCGCCCGCGCCGCCACCGCCGCCGACGGACTGGGCAAAGATACCCCGCGCCCAGTCGCCACTGGTGGTGATCGAACCCGCATTGGTAACCGTTACGGTGCTGCCGTCACCGCCCGTACCGCCGGTGCCGCCCAGGGCAACGAGACCACCGGACGAGGACCCCGTACCGCCGCCGCCACCAACAGACTGTGCGAAAAGACCGGTCGCACCCTGGCCGCTTGTCGTAATATTGCTGTCGGTCGTCGTGGTCACAGTCACGGTGCCGGCATCACCAGCACCGCCACCGCCACCACCGACGGCCACGAGGCCGCCCGTACCCATGGCATTACCGCCGCCACCACCGATGGACTGGGCAAAAATACCGCGCGCATCAACGCCGTAAGTCGTTACAAAAGAAGAAGAATCAACCGTAACATTACCGCCGAAACCGCCGGAGCTGCCATCTCCACCAGCCCCGACCAGGCCACCGGTGATGCCGGCATTACCGCCACCGCCACCGATCGACTGGGCGAAAATACCGTGCGAGGCCTCGCCGTGGGTTTCCACACTGGTATTGCTCTCGGTCGTGACGCTGGCAATGCCCGCATTGCCGCCCGTACCGCCATTGGCGCCAAGTGCGACGAGCCCGATGGACACGCCGCCATTACCGCCGCCGCCACCGATGGACTGGGCGAACAGGCCGTACGACGCGTCACTTTGCGTGTAGACCGTGGAACCGTTCATGCCGAAGACACGTGCCGTCCCGCCATTGCCGCCCGGAGCACCGTCGGACGTGAAGGTGATCAGGCCGCCCGCATTACCGGCATTACCGCCGATACCGCCCATCGAAACAGCTGACACACCGTGCGAGTTCTCGCCAAAGGTGCTGACCGACCCGTAATTGTAGGCAATGGCCGTTCCGCCATCGCCACCGTTATTGCCGGAACCGCCGTTACCGAAAATGCCGTAGCTTGAACCGCCGCTGCCCGCGCCGCCGCCGAGCGACTGGGCGAAGACACCGTGCGAACTCTCGCCATACGTGCTGATATCAGCGTAGTTATAGACGGTCGCATTGCCGCCATCATTCCCGGCACCACCGGAGCCACCGGACGAGAACAGGTAGCCGCTGCCACCCTGTCCGCCGATCCCCGAACGGCTCTGGACGACCACGCCGTGGGCATTGCTGCCGCTCGTTGAAATCGTCACATTGCTGCCGACTGTCAGGGTCACATTGCCGCCGGCCCCGCCGCGGCCACCCGATGCGCCGGACGCACCAAGATAGCCATCGCCGCCGTTGCCGCCATTACCGCCGATACTGGCGGCGATGACACCCGGCAGGTTGCTGGACGTCGTTGTGATGGTGCGATTGTCGACAGACGTGGAGAAACTCGGACCCGTGCCGCCATTGCCGCCACTGCGTGCGGAGACGAACAGCGCGCCGTCCCGGCCGCCACTGCCGCCACTGCCGCGACGGATATCCTGGAAGAAATTGGAGTCGCCGCTACCTGCCGCGATCGTGATCGAACCACCGGGTGGTGCAGACGGCGCAGTGGACAGCGTTGTCACAACGCTGATCGTGCGGCCGGTCGTCGTCTCGATCGCGGAAACTTCCATCGTCACCGGATCGACAATGACATCCTGGATCTCGACCGTGATCGACGGATTGGAGGGGTCCGCGATCGTTGCGCCGATGGTCGTGGTTGTGAGGATGAAAAGACCGCCGGAGGTAATCACGCCATCGGGCAGGACTTCCGTGATGGTCAGGGTCGCGCCCGTTGTCGGGTGGATGATGGTGTCGCCGACGCTGTAGGCATAGGCCGGGCTGGCAATCACGACATTCGCCGCGAGGAGTGCGGCTGCCGCCACCGGCTGCAAGCTCTGCAGGACAGTGTGCCGCTTCAAATAAGACTTGAACTCACGCGCAGACTTACCGTCCGCTGCACCGCTTCCGGACAGACCAAGGCCGTACTTTGACTTGAAACCCATATTTTCCCCCAACAACTCCCGACCAATCTGGACGGAAGCCCCACAAGACTTGGCGCTGATTGGCCCGCCTTCAGAGCGGGAGCGCGCTTCTTAACATTTGAAGGGATAGCAGGGAGGCGCACAGGTCAAGACAATTCGCGCGAGACGGGTACGGTTTTCCGGGTATTCGTTAACCAAATTTGCCGCCGCGTTGGATCAAAAGGCGCCGCGCCGCAAGAGGATGACGGGGATCGTCCGAACGATAATGGCGATATCCAGGGCCGCGGACCAGCGACGGACATAATCGACATCCATCGCGACACGCTGTGCGAAGGCCGTATCGGCCCGCCCGGACACCTGCCAGAGCCCGGTCAGGCCCGGCCGCGCCATTTTGTAGAAGGCGATGTCTGCGCCATAGAGCCGCGTATCATCAAGCTCCGAGCCCGGCGCATGCACGATGGGACGCGGCCCGACCAGTGACATGTCACCGCGAACCACATTGATCAGCTGCGGCAGCTCGTCGATGCTCCATGTGCGAATGAACGCGCCGAACGGCGTGATGCGCGGATCATGGCGCAGTTTGCGGGTGTCGACCCACTCGCGGGCGGCTTGCGGATCCTCGTGCAGGCGCTGTTGCAGTCGGGCCTCGGCGTCCACGCGCATGGACCGGAACTTGTAGAAACGGAACGGCTTGCCATCGCGGCCGAGCCGCTGCTGGACGAATACCGGCGCACCCCCATCGGCACACCAGATAATCAAGGCCGTGATGGCGAGCAAAGGCGCCGTGATCACCAGGGCCGGGACAGCCAAGACCAAGTCGAACAGTCTCTTCAGCCGGCTGTTCGCCGGCCGGCGCGCGACGTCGGCTGTGCGCTCTCGCGCCGGAGCCGCCTCATATGCAGGCATGTCGAGGCCATGCGGCAGCGCTTCGGAGATCGTCTCCGCCGGCTCCAGGTCCCGTTCATTGCCTTGTCTCTCAAACACCTTACCCACCTTGGTTCAGCCCCGGCAGCGCCAGCGACTAGTCTGTGTAGTACTTGCGGTATGCCTCGTAGTAGGCGCCGTAATTGCCATCGCCGTAGCGCGATTGCTTCTTCAGGTTCACACCCGACAGAACCACACCCAGGATATTGGCGCGGGCCTTGCCCAGCAGGGCGATCGCGTTGCGTACGACCGGCGCTCGCGTCTCCCCCCACAGGGCATTGACCACGACCGCATCGGCCCGACTGGCAATGATCATGGTTTCCGCCACGGCCAGGACGGGCGGACAATCCAGAACGACCAGATCGTATTCCGTCTTCGCCCACGCGATCAGCTCGGCAAAGGCCTTGGTGCCGAAGACGTCCTTCGTCGTCGTGCGGGATTTACCCGCCGGCAGGATCTCGAGATCCGTCTTGTTGTCCCTGCGCACGGCATTCTTGATATCCTCGCGCCCGACCAGGTAGTCCAGCCAGCCCTTGCCGGCACGACCGGCGAGAGACTGGGACAGGCGGCGACGACGGATATCGCAATCAATCACCAGCGTCCTGGAGCCGGCCATCGCGGAAATCCGGCCGAGACAGACCGATGTTGTGGTCTTGCCCTCGCCGGGCACCGCCGACGTGATGGCGACGACCTTGTTCGCACCCGGCTCGTCACTCAGGGTGATCGTCGAGCGAATGGAGCGAATGCTCTCGGCA
Source organism: Pseudomonadota bacterium (assembly GCA_036141435.1). Lineage (GTDB taxonomy): Bacteria > Pseudomonadota > Alphaproteobacteria > Caulobacterales > Maricaulaceae > Maricaulis. The sequence continues at coordinate 5,300 of JAYZXG010000066.1, forward strand.
AAGCCGGACAGCGGCTTCTTGACCAGATACTGACCCGGCGTACGCGCCCCGACCGTCAGCGGGGACAGCAGGTTGAAGCGCAACATGGGGACGGAGGCGATATGCGGCAGACCCAGCTTGGTCTCAACATCACGATCGAGAAACAGCACATTGGTGAGCATCTCGATCAGGAAAATGGTCGCCATCCCCGCTGCCAGGCCCATGGCCGCACCCAATGCCAGATTGAGTTTCAGGTTCGGTGAACTGGGCGTATCCGGGAGCTCGGCCTGGGAAATCACCCGCGCATCCGACTGCGCCAGGGATTCCTGTTCGGAGGTCTGCTGAAAGCGGGACAGGATCGACTGGAACAGGGTGCGGCTGGCCTCTGCCTCACGCTCCAACTCCTGCAGGCGCACCACCGAGGCGTAGTTATCGCCCAGCTCTTCGCGCAGCCGCGCCAGGCTGCTCTCCAGCGAGCTCACCCGGCCGCGCGCCACAGCGACCTCGTTGGACAGGCTTGCGACAATCCGGTCCACCTCGAGCGAGATTTGACGCGTCAGATCCTCGATTTCCTGATTGATGGTCTGCATTTGCGGGTGCCGCGGACCGTACCGCGTGCCCAGGTCACCGCGCCGGCGAATGGCATCGGCATGCTGGCTGCGCAAGTCGCGAATGACCTCGGACTGTAGCGCCTCGGAGATCGTCTCCGCGCTGGCGCCGCGATTGACCTCCTGCTGAACGGTGCGCAGACGGGCCCGCGCTTCCGCCAGGGCAGCACGCTGCATGACCAGTTGGGCATTCACATCCGAAATCTGCTGCTCGGTCAGCGTTGCGCCCCGGGCGTCGAGCAGGCCGGCTTCCTCGCGAAACGCGGCCACGGCCGCTTCCTTGGCCCGGACATCCTCGCGCAGGGTTTCCACGCGGCCATTCAGCCAGCTGTTGGCGCGCTGGGTCGCGGCGAACTTTTCTTCCAGCTGGGCGATCAGATACTGGTCGACATAGGTGTTGGCGATCTCACGCGCGAGACGCGGGGAGGCCGAAGTCACGCTGACATCGATGAGGTAGGACACACCGCTGCGCTCCACATGCAAACTCTCGAGCAAGGTGGAGATCACACGGTCCCGGGAGATCTCGGGATCAACCGTCGCGTCGGCGGCCGCCCCGATGGCCTGGGTCGGCATCAGGGCGTTGGCCATCCGCACCACAGAGCTGCGGACCTGGTCCATCATCCCCGGCTCCTGGAGCTGAGGATTGAATTCGCTCACGCCCATCAGGCCCATGCGGTCAACGATAGCGCCGGCAAGCGAACGACTGCGGAGAACCTCGACTTCGGTGTCCACCGTTGCCGAATCCGGCGGGCGGCCGGAGATCACCGCGTCGAAATCAATGACCTGTGCCTGCTGCACGTCGAGAGCCACCTGGGCCGTGGCGGTATAGAGCGGCGTTGAACGGGCGGTGAAAACCACGACCCCTGCGAGGACCAGCGTCGCGACACCCATAAGGGTCCAGAAGCGACGCTTGATGATGTTGATGATGCCCAGAAAATCGATCAGATCTTCGTTTTGCTCATCCGCTGCTGCGTACATCCTGTCCATAACACTGCTCAATACTCACTACGACCTTCGTTGTTCACCTAGATGAACACGGCTGGCATGACGCCAACATGAACTAGGGCCGCAGAACCAATCTCAACGCCAAAATATCCTGCTCAAAGTCCTGTCCGGGGAAGGCTCCGGTCGATTCCTGGTCCATCCGCGTGAAGGACGCCTCGACGCCAACATTGCGATTGACGAACCAGGTCGCTCCAGCCGACGCCGTCCAGCGTTCATCGACACGATCGATGCCAAGGAAATCGTGCTCGGACCGCTCGATCTCGGCCGACAGCACGAGATTGCGCAGCAATTCGTGATCAACCCGCGCAGCGACGGTTTCAGAGGTGAAACCACCGGACGCCTCGAACGGTGCATCCTCGATAAAACGGGCGGCGCGGACAGTTACTGTGGTCAATTGTGTGGGATACCACTCGATCAACCCGTCCAGACCCCAACCGTCGAGCTTGCCCTGGGCAGGGTCGTCATAGGTCTGCTCGTTATAGCCGATACCGATGACACCGCGCGCGGTTCCACCAATGTCAAAGTCAGCGCCAACGTCCAGCATGTAGCCGTCGGAATCCCGGTTACTGGCGATTGCCGGCGGCGCCAGGTCATAATCGCGCTCATTCTTGCGATACCGTGCGAAGATCGAGGTGAAGGGACTGATCGCGTAATCACCGCGTACAGTGAAAATTGTTTCCTCGCGATCGCGGAAGTCCTGGTCGGCAAATCCGCCGCCGATCAGCTCTGCATCATCAAAATCATAGTCGGCCTTGTCAGCGCGCAGGAGAAGACGCGTGCGCCCGAAATCGGCCTGTCCGCCGACGAACCAGTTGCTGGTGTCGTACTCGACCGGCTTGGCCGCAATCGAGGCGACCCCGGCCGCCGTGCGGGATTCCACCAGCTCGGCAGCACCGAAGCCGGCCTCGAATAGAACGCTGCGGGTGATATCCACATGTCCCGAAAGGCCCATGTCCGTGGTCCACGTGCTTTCATCGGAGAAATCGCTGTATTCGCGGTTCAATCCGTAAAGATGACCCTGAATGCCGTGGCGTGACCAGGTGGTCTCGACGTCAAGCGTCGGGTTGATCACCCAGATGGTGTCCGACTCCTCGCTGGCCGGCGCTGCGAAGATATTATCGTTGAAGTCCACGCCCACGGTCAGTTCCGGATCCCAGATCCAGGCGCCGGTCTGCACGCCCTCGGACTTGAAGTCCGGGCGGGACCGTCCCATCACGCTGGCATTGCGGGCACGGAAGAAGTTGCCCTCCTCGGTCGGGTCGTGCGCGAAGGCCACCTCCGAGTGTGAGACGGCGACGAGAGCGCCCGGAAGCGCGATTGCGACAAAACCATACTTCATGACATTCACCTTTCAGTCCCGGGCGCCACGCGCCGAGCAAATCAATAGTCAGAATTTCCACCGCCGGACGGCGGAACCGGCGGCCGCGGACGGCGCCCTCCCCACTCATAATCGGGCCAACGCCGGCAAAGATTGATCTCGTCGTCACCGAGCCCGGTTTCATTCGAGTATCCCGCATCGCCGCGCGGCTGATGGATGCGAACATAGGCCAGTGCGTTGCGAATAGCGACGATGGGCGCGGCGGTCGCCTGGATGATGGTCAGGGCGTGGCGCTCTTCAGCCGCCGAGGCGCCGGACTCACGCAAGGAGGTCCGCAGGGCTGCCTCGTATTCGCATTGGGTTGCATCCCGCTCGAGCGAGTCGACCGCATCGCGCAGCTCGCTGACGAGGACCGGCTCCGGCGCGGGCTGGGGCGCGGGCTCAGGAAGCACCACGACCTCGGGCTCCGGTTCAGGTACCGGATCGGGCTCGGGCTGAGGCTCTGGCTCCGGAGCAGGTTGCGGTTCAGGTTCAGGCTCCGGCTCGGGCAGAGGTTCCGGGGCGGGGACATAGTCCGGGGCCCAGGTACACGGGTCCGGGGCCTCGCAACTCGTCAGCACATCGCTGTCGAACTCATAGCCATCCAGGTCATCGGGTTGAAGAAGGTCAACATTGGTCAGCGCGTCGTAGAAGACGATGCCACACTCCTCCGACATCTCGCAGACACCATCGGCCTGGACCTGCGCCAGCGCACGGGACTCCGTTTCGCCATCGACATCGGCCTCGATGAGCACGCGCTGCACCGCCGCCTCGATCTCGCACTCCGCGGAATCGAGCGGCAGTTGTTCAAGGACGGTCTTGATCCGGTCTGCGAGCCAGTCGACCGTGCCCACACCACCGGCGGCGGCCGGGGCGGCAAGACACAGAGCGGCCCCCAGCGCAGCCGTGGCGGTCAAGGTCCGCTTGAAACGACGCTGACGGGCGATATCGCTGACAGATTTCCTGGACATGCTTCCCCCCGGATAGCGCGAGACCAGACAGATGTTCCGACCCCGTATTGTTTGCACTTCAAGCCGCTGCTCGCCTGTGCCCCCGACAAAAGTTAACAAAAACTACCAACCACACGTTCATCTCACCTCACCCGTATGGGTTAAGGGACGTTAACCGTGAACCGGGATCGGAATTCGACGGGATTTGGGCAAGTTTTCGACGCGTTCGTTCAGACTTGCGTCATGTCGAAAAAGCTGAACACGATGCGGGAATTCACCTAAGGGGAGAACGCGATGTTCGGCTTTGGGGGCTTGCAGTCCAAAACCCGGAATATGCCCAGACACGACCAGCTGATCTACGCGATCGGAGACGTTCACGGGCGCGCTGACCTGCTCGATCGTCTCCTGACAAAAATCGACCAGGACAGAGCCGGTGAGCCGACAGAAATCATTCTGCTCGGCGATTATGTTGATCGGGGGCCATCATCCCGGGATGTCATTG
>JAYZXG010000067.1:0-6870 GCA_036141435.1 Pseudomonadota bacterium
TGTAGCGGAATACTACTGGCAGGGCAAGTAACCGGCCTGAAACTTCTTCACCGCTGTACCGCTGGGCATGACAGCTACCGAGATCATGGGCTGGGTCGAGTTCGGCGGCGGCCAGGAGCTCTGGGACGAGCTCTCCGGACAGTTCAACATCAAACCCTTCCAGGCCGGCAACTCCGGCCACCAGATGGGCGGCTGGTTCAAGCGCGAGATCAATTCGCTGGAAGACTTCCGCGGCCTGCGCATGCGTATTCCGGGCCTGGGCGGCAATGTCCTGCGCGAGCTGGGCGGTGCGGCTGTGACCCTGTCCGGCGGCGAGATTTATCCGGCGCTGCAGTCCGGCGCCATCGACGCGACGGAATGGGTTGGCCCCTGGAATGACCTGGCCTTCGGCTTCTACCGTGAAGCACCCTTCTATTACGGCCCGGGTTTCCACGAGCCAGGCTCCTGCCTCGGCGTCGGCATGAATCTGGGTGTCTGGAACGACCTCGACGCCGATCACCAGGCGATTATCCAGGCGGCTTGCCGCGCGGCCAACAATGTCTCGCTGGCCGAGTTCACCTATCAGAATGCCCAGGCGCTCGACGTGCTGCTCAACGAGCACGGCGTGCAGCTGCGCTCCTTCACCGACGAGATGTGGAGCCGGATCGGCGAGATCTCCGAACAGGTCGTCTCCGACACCGGTAATGCCGATGCCATGACACGCCGCGTCTATGAGAGCTATCTCACCGCGCGCAACCAGATGCAGAACTGGGGTCGGATCTCGGAAATGCCGTACATGGCACATCGTGACCGCGTTCTGCGCGGCTAGATCATGCGGCAGGGTGACGGATTTCTTCTCGTTCTGGTCCTCGTCGGGATCGGGCTGAGTATTGTGGACGGGATGACCGGTGGCGGTGTCGCCAGCTGGTTCCAGGCCAATCTTCCGGGCATTGCACAGAGCATCGGCGGCAAGCTAGCGCTGGCCGCACGTTATCTCTGGCCCATCCTGACCCTGCCCCTGATCATGGCGGTTCTTGGCCGTTTCATCGCCCTGCCGAGCGCCTGGCACAGCTTCCAACGTGGCCTGGTCGGCGTCATCGAGACCATTACCGGCGGGTTTGGCGGCGCTGCGCGCTGGTTTGCGCTGGGCCTGGTGGTCGTCACTGCAACCATCGTCGTTCAGCGCTATGTTTTCGGCTTTGCCTCCACCAAGCTGCAGGAAAGCGTCATCTACATGCACGCCCTGCTCTTCCTGCTCGCCTCGGCCTCCACCCTGCTCGCAGACGGGCATGTGCGCGTGGACATCTTCTATTCCAAGGCCAGCGAACGCGGCAAAGCCTGGATCGACCTGCTGGGCGTCTATCTGACCCTGATCCCGATGAGCGCGCTCATCCTGTGGGCCTCCACGGGCTATATGAATTCAACCTGGCGTATCCTTGAACGCTCACGGGAAAGCGACGGCCTGCCCTTTGTCTTCCTGCTCAAGACCGCCATCCCGCTGTTTGCCGTGCTGATGATCCTGCAGGGCATCGCCATGGCGGCGCGCTCCGGCCTGAAACTGGCCGGCCAAGACACGCCTCCGCGTCCGAAAAATCTCGGTGAGGGAGAGGTCTGATGTCCACCTTCATCGAAATCCTGCCCTTCCTGATGTTCGCAGCAGCGTTTGCCGCCCTGCTGCGCGGTTATCCGGTCGCCTTCACCCTGGCCGGTGTCGCCCTGCTCTTTGCCCTCATCGGCATGGCGCTGGACGTGTTTGACCCGATTCATTTCCGCGCCTTCCCTCAGCGTATCTACGGCAATCTGATGGAGATGGACCGCCAGATCCTGGTTGCGGTTCCGCTTTTTGTCTTCATGGGCGTGATGCTGGAGAAATCCAAGGTCGCCGAGGAATTGCTCGAGGCCATGGGCGCGCTCTTTGGCACCATGCGTGGCGGGCTGGGCATCTCTGTCGTGGTCGTTGGCGCCCTGCTGGCCGCCTCGACCGGTATTGTTGGCGCAACGGTTGTGACCATGGGCCTTCTGTCCCTGCCGACCATGCTCAAGCGCGGTTATTCACCGGAACTCGCAGCCGGTTCAATCGCCGCTTCCGGCACCCTCGGACAGATTATTCCGCCCTCCATCGTTCTGGTTCTTCTGGGTGACCAGATCTCCAACGCCTACCAGGAAGCCCAGCGCGCCCAGGGCATTTTCTCACCGGATATTGTTTCGGTCGGAGACCTGTTTGCCGGCGCCCTCATCCCGGGGCTGCTGCTGGTGGGTCTGTATATCGGCTACCAGGTTTTCATCGCCATCACGCGACCGAACAGCGCCCCGGCCGCTCCGGCACCCGAAGGTGGCACGGACTGGGGCAAGATCCTGCACGCGCTGCTGCCGCCCCTGGGCCTGATCTTTGCCGTGCTGGGCTCCATTCTCGCCGGCCTGGCAACACCGACCGAAGCGGCCGGGATCGGCGCCGTCGGCGCGACTTTCCTCGCGGGCGCCCGCAATGCCGGCTCCGACACTAATCCGCGGCTGGGCCAGCTGGTCTCGTTTGTGGGGCTGGCCGCCCTCGTGGGCCTCTTCCTGCTCGTGGTCTTCGCCAATCTGGGTCAGGAGCGCCGTCTCTTCGTGGCCGATCTCGGTGCCATGTGCAGCCTGTTCGCCTGGGTCCTTGTCGGACTGACCGTGCTGGGCGCCGCACTCTCGCTCTGGCGTCTGAAAAGGTCCGGGGTGCTCGACGAGGTGATGAGTTCCACCGCCAATATCTCGGCCATGGTCTTTGTCATCCTGATCGGCGCCTCGCTCTTCTCGCTGATCTTCCGCGAGCTGGGCGGCGATGAAGTCGTGCAGCACGCGCTTGAAGCCGTTCCCGGCGGCAAGTGGGGCGCGCTGGCCATCGTCATGCTGGTCATGTTCCTCCTGGGCTTTTTCCTCGACTTTATCGAGATCACCTTCGTGGTCGTACCGATTGTCGCGCCGATCCTGTTGATGATGGGCATTGATCCGGTCTGGCTGGGCGTGCTGATGGCCATGAACCTGCAGACCAGCTTCCTGACGCCGCCCTTCGGCTTTGCGCTTTTCTATCTCAGGGGCGTGGCGCCACCGGAAGTCACCACCGCTGCCATCTATCGCGGCGCCATCCCCTTCGTGATCATCCAGCTGATCGGCATTCTCGCCGTTGCCTTGGTTCCGTGGCTGGCGACCGGTCTGCCGGAATGGCTTTATGGCTAGGAGCGTCAGCTGATGACCCCGCAACGCAAACTCGAGCTTGAGCGCGGTTTCATCGCCGTGCTCGCCCTCATTATCTCGGCGATCTTCTTCTGGATGATCCGGGACTATCTGGCGGCGCTTTTCCTGGCAGCCGTTCTGACCCTGTTCCTGCAACAGCCGCAGGACTGGCTGGCAGAAAAACTGGGCGGGCGTCAGGGCATTGCAGCGGGACTTTTGGTGACAGGCTCGGTCCTCGCCTTCATCGTACCCACCGCGATCATCCTGGGCGTGGTGGCCGAACAGGCCATCGAGGTCACCGGGCTTGTCACGCCCTGGGTTCAGGAACAGGTGGCCGCGATCCGCGAAGAAGGCCTCGACGGCCTGCCGGAATGGCTGCCTTTCCGGGAAGAGGTCATCCAGTACCAGGCGACCGTCGCCGCGCAACTGGGATCGCTGGCGCGTACCGTGGGCAATATTCTCGTTTCCAGCCTGCGCGCCGGCACCGGCGGCGTGCTGATCGCGACGCTGAATTTCTTCATCCTGATCTATGCCCTGTTCTTCTTCCTGCTGACCGGCCGCGAGACCGGTCGCAAGGCCATCACGCTGATCCCGATGACCCGGGCCGATCGCGACCTGCTGGCCGAACGCGCCCTCTCCACCATTCGGGCCACGGTGAAGGGCTCCTTCCTCATTGCCCTGGTCCAGGGCGGCCTGACAGGACTGGGCCTGTTTGTCGCCGGCGTGCCAGGGGCGATTTTCTGGGGCGCCATCGCGGCCCTGCTCTCCATCATCCCGATGGTCGGTCCGCCGCTGATCTGGGTGCCCTCGGCGATCTGGCTGTTCGCCACCGGCAATATTGTTCCCGCCATTGGCCTTTCCATCTGGGGCGGTGTCGTTGTCTCGACTTCCGACAACATCCTGCGCCCCATCCTGGTCGGCAAGGATGCCAAGATGTCCGACCTGATGGTGTTGTTATCCACACTTGGCGGTCTCACCCTTTTCGGCGCTGTGGGGATAATCCTGGGCCCGGTCATTGCTGCCCTCTTCTCCTCCGTCTGGTTCATCTTCCGCGAGGCCTTCGAAGGTCTGCTTGACGAAGAGGAGGACGCGGAAAGCGCGGCGGAACTGGACGCTCAACTGGCTGATGCCAGTGACCCGCCGGACGAGCCCACGCCGGGGATGTAGTTCAAAAACTTGCACTTATTGCGATGAGCGCCCACAATGGATCATCCGTTCCGAATTGGAGGATGGATGTCCCAAGACAAACCGTACAACACACCGCCTCGCGCCTATCGCGACGACGTGTTCATTAATTCGCCCGATGCTCGCCCGCTGCGTATCCTGGCCGAGTATCTCGAGCCGAAACAGCGTTTCACCAAACACGATATCCAGGACACGATCCTGTTTTTCGGCTCGGCGCGTTTCGTGGCCGAAGACGAGGCGCAGGCCGCGCTCGAAGCTGCAAAAGCATCCGGCGAAGGTCTGGAAGAGGCCGAGCGCAAGCTGCGCCAGTCGAAATACTACGAAGCCACACGCGAGCTTGCACACAAGCTGACCAGCTGGTCGAACAGCCTGGAGGACAAGAGCGGCCGCCGCTTTGTGGTCTGCACCGGCGCCGGCCCCGGCATCATGGAAGCCGCCAATCGCGGTGCGTCCGAAGCCCGTGGCGAGACCATTGGCCTGGGCATTTCCCTGCCCTTCGAGGAAGGCAATAATCCCTGGGTCAGTGCCCAGCTGAATTTCGAATTCCACTATTTCTTCACGCGCAAATTCTGGTTTCTCTACCCGGCCAAGGCGCTGGTGCTGATGCCCGGGGGCTTTGGCACAATGGACGAGTTGTTCGAGACGCTGACCCTGCTGCAAACCAAGAAGATGAGCAAGCGCCTGCCGGTCGTGCTGTTCGGCACGGAATACTGGGACAAGGTGTTCAATCTCGAAGCCATGGTCGAGTTCGGCACGATCAGCGCGGGTGACCTCGACCTGCTCTATCGCACCGATGATGTCGACGACGCCTTCCACTACATCACCGAGCAGCTCACCGAATGGGCGCTGCCGCACCCGGGCAGCCAACTCTAGACGGTTGGCACACCGGTTTGTGGCCGCCGGCCACCCGCATGCTCGACCAGCATATCAATGCGTTTTTCGATCGGCGGGTGGGTCGCAAACAGGCCCATGAACCCCACCCGCGGGTTCTCGATGAACATCTCGCGGATCTCGTCCGGCGTTTCTCCCAGCTGCGAACGTCCGGAGATTTTCTGCAGGGCAGAAATCAACGCGTCCGGATTCTTGGTCAGCTCGACGGCCCCGGCATCGGCCATGTATTCGCGCCGACGTGACAGGCTGAAGCGCACCAGCACCGCCAGCGCCCAGGCGATAGCGATCAGCGCCAGCGCTGCAAGCAGGAGGACAGCGGCGCCTCCGCCACCACCGCCGCCACTGCCGCCGCGTCCGCCGGAACCCCCGCCCCGCATCCCGCCGATCGACACGCTGACACGCCGCGGGCCGATCCGTCCGCGCCGGAACAGGCCGCGGGAAAAGAACTCGCCGACAAAGGAAAATATGCCGACAAAAATCACCGCCACGACCATCAGTCGAACATCGCCATTGCGGATATGGCTGAGCTCGTGGGCCAGAACAGCTTCCAGCTCCTCGCGGTCGAGCTTACGCATCAGCCCGCGGGTGACGGTCACCCGGTACTGGCTCTGGTTCAACCCACTGGCGAAGGCATTGAGCGCCCGGTTTTCGATCACGGCCAGACGCGGCATCGGAATGCCCCGGGAAATGCAGAGATTTTCAAGCAGGTTGTAAAGTTCCGGCTCGTCTTCCCGGGTCACCTCATGAGCGCCGGTAGACCGGTCGATAATGCCCTGGTGCGTGAACCAGGCGATCAGGAACCAGACCCAGGCCACAATCAACGCGCCCACCATGATCTGTGGCATCCGCGACCAGGCATAGCGGAAATCCCCGCCCAGGCCCGTCCCGAAATAGGCGATCACCTCGCCCTCGTGCATCACGAAGTCCGGACGACCGGCCAGTGCGACCCACAGCAGGGCCAGGCCATAGCCCAGGACGCCCAGCAGGACCGGGAACGCGGTCAGCAGGAATACGGATCGCAGATTATTGTTCCAGATGTGGGTGCGCAGCCCGGCCGCTCCGAACAGCATCGCACCACACGCCCTAGAATTTCACGTTCGGGGCGCCGCGCTCTGCTTCGCCCACCTCGAAATAATCCTTGGCAGAGAAACCGAACATGTTGGCGATCAGCACGGCCGGGAATTGTTCCACGGCGGTGTTGAATTCCTGGACCGCATTGTTGAAGAAGCGGCGCGCGGCAGCGATCTTGTTCTCAAGGTCGGCCAGCTCGTTCTGCAGCGACAGGAAGTTCTGGTTGGCCTTGAGGTCGGGATAGCTCTCGGACAGGGCAAACAGCTGGCGCAGGGCGCCGGAAAGCAGGTTTTCCGCCTCGGCCAGGTCCTTCAGCGAAGAGGCATCGATTGCCGTCTGACGCGCCTTGATGACACCTTCCAGCGTACCCTTTTCGTGTTCGGCATACCCCTTCACCGTCTCGACGAGATTGGGCACCAGGTCGTGACACTGTTTCAGCTGGACATCGATATCGCCCCAGGCCTGGTTACAGGTCTGCTTGAGAGCCACCAGCCTGTTGTAGATCATCACCAGGATGAGCGGGATGCCGACAAAAAC
>JAYZXG010000068.1:0-9022 GCA_036141435.1 Pseudomonadota bacterium
TCTTTTTGCAACAGGACCGCGCCCTCGATCGGGTCCATTTCCAGCAGATCAATACCGATCACTTCGGTCGCGCCCTGCTTGAGTGCGACCTGTACCCAGCCGCCCGGCGCCGAACCGAGATCGACGATGCGCTGTCCGGGGCGCAGGAATTTGAATTTCTCGTCCAGCTCGATGAGCTTGTAGGCCGCACGGGAGCGATAGCCCTCCATCTGCGCCTTTTTCACGTACGGATCATTGAGCTGACGATCGAGCCAGCGCGTCGAGGAGAGCTTGCGGCCACGTGCGGTTTTCACACGCGTGCGGAACTGTTTCGCAGCACGGGCATCCCCGCCCTTGGTGACCGGACCGGAGCGGCGACGGCGGCGACCGCCCTCTTCCTCGGACGGCTCCTGCGGAGTGTCATTCTCGTTATTGTCGTCGCTCACGTCTCGTCTCCGCCGGTCTGGGCAGCCTGGGGTTTACGCCCCCCTCTGCGGCGACGTTTAGGACGGCGCATCAGATTGAGCAACATGCCCTCGCGCAGACCACGATCACCGACCCGCAGCTTGTCGGCCGGCCATTTCTCCGCCACAGCCTCGTAAATCGCACAGCCCGCCAACACCAGCTCGGCCCGATCCGCGCCGATCGTCGGCTCCTGACCACGCCCCTTGATGTCCAGATCCCGCAAGCGGGTACAGGCGGCCAGCGCTTCCTCGCCGGTCATCCACAAACCATCCACGCGCGACCGGTCATAACGCTGCAGCCGCAAATGCACGCCGGCCATTGATGTGACCGTACCGGACGTGCCCACGAGATGCCCGCGCCCCTCGGCGAACACGGCCCGCATCGAGCGGGCGCCGCGCGGTGTCTTGAGCTGCTGGCGGGCAAAGGCCTTCATTTCCTCATACCAGGCCAGCCGGTCATCATGGCGTTCGGGGAAGCGTTCCGACAGCGTGACAACGCCAATCGGGGCAGAGGACCAGGATTTCATCGGCGGACGACCACCGCTCTCGGGCCCACCGCGTCGACGCCATTCGGCCAGGTCCACCCAGGACAGCTCGGTCGAACCGCCACCGATATCGATGACGAGGGCCGCATCACGCTCGACATCCATCAGATCGACACAGCCATGCACGGCCAGGCGCGCCTCTTCCTCCGGCGAGATCAGATCGAAATTCAACCCGGTCTCCAGGCGGACGCGCTCGAGGAAGGCCTCACCATTATCGGCCAGCCGACAGGCCTGGGTGGCGATCGCACGGTGCTTGGCCACATTCTGCCGCGCCAGCTTTTCAGCACAGACTTTCAGGGCGTCGACGGCCCGCGTCATCGCCGCCTCGGACAATTGCCCGGACGCTGTCAGGCCTTCGCCCAGCCTCACAACTCTGGAAAATGCATCAACAACCTGGAAGTTGCCGCCGCTCCGACGAGCCAGCAGCATTCGGCAGTTATTGGTGCCGAGGTCGATCGCGCCGTACACCGCAGCCGGCGCCCGGCGCCGGTTTCGCTTGCGTCCGGCGGATCCTTTGCCCCCCTCTTTGTGGGGCGATGGCTCCGCCATGATGGTCCTTTCGCCGACGGGTGCGCAGGCGCCCTGCCCGTCCAGGCAAAGGCGGCGCATCGCAGTGCGGCCTAAATTTGGTCTTGAAAAACAGCATACTCATCTCACATGTGAGAGGAAAGATGCGTGACAAAACTTTGCACAGCCGGGCGCAGAACTGCGTTCGAACTGTCAGCCATCACGCAAATTTAAGCTGAGTATGGCAGTATAGCGTAATGGATATCCGACAAGCCAAATATGGTCTCGGCGACGTGGTGCGTCACCGCCTCTTCCCCTTCCGGGGCGTGGTGGTCGATGTCGATCCGGAATTCGCCAATACCGAGGAATGGTATGAAGCCATTCCCGAGGATATCCGTCCGTCCAAGGACCAGCCCTTCTATCATCTGCTCGCCGAGAATGATGAGAGCTATTACGGCGCCTATGTGTCCGAAGGCAATCTCCTGCCCGATGCGGAAAACGGCCCCGTCGGCCATCCGGAAATCCAGGAGTCGTTCGACGAGTTCGACGGCCAGCGCTATCCGCTGCGCACCGAGGACGTTCGCCCGAATTAGGGTCGTCAGCGGGTAGATATTCCTGCTCATTGAATTTCCCCCTCATCGCCCGTCTTCGCGAAGGCTTAGAGCGGCACTTCTCCCCGTGGGGGAGAAGGATGGCTGCATTTCATCCCTCTCCCTCATGGGGAGAGGTCGAGCGAAGCGAGGGAGAGGGGCGTGAGCGAAGCGAACCAGACAAACCCTCCAACCCGGCCCCAAATTTGCGTGCATGCCCGTCAAAGCAAGCTTGCGGAGGCCCTGCGCCATGAACAGCACCAATCTGGCACAAACACGCCATGGCGGCATTGATACGCTGCGCGGGATAGCGTGCATCCTGCTGCTCATCCTGCACGTTGTAGGTGAGCAGGTCACCATGGGATTACGTGTGGAGGCAGACCATCCGCTGGCGATGTTTACCGCGGTCTTCTTCCACCTGCGCATGCCGCTGTTCGCCATGTTGTCCGGCTTTGTCTATGCCTACCGACCGCCAACGCGCGAGGTAAGCGGCCGGTTCCTGACCGGCAAGCTGCGCCGGATCGGTCTGCCCTTCGTTTTCGTGACCACCATTTATGGCGTCGCCAACACCCTTCTGGGCGCCGGGTATGGCGTTCCCTGGGGTGAGTTCTGGCAGATCTATGTCAGTGCCTATGCCTATCTCTGGTTCCTGCAGGCCGTCTTCATCCTGTTCCTGGTCATCGGGGCGCTGGACCTGGTGTTTCCCAAGGCCCGGCTGCAGGTCGCCACAGGCTTCCTCGTGGTCTCCTCGGCCCTGTTCCTGTCCGATATCGGTCGCGGCATTGAATGGCTGTCCTTTGACCGCACGCTCTACCTGGCGCCCTTCTTTGCGCTCGGCGTCTTCATCAACCGGTTCGAGGGCCAGGCAACGCGCGGCTTGAAAACGGCTTTCCTGTCCAGCCTGGCGCTGTTGGGCACAATCCACCTGATTGGTGTGTTCGCCGAACCAACAATGCAGATTGAGCGCCGCACCTTCCTTGCGCTCGGTCTGGGTCTAACGGCATCCGGCTCGCTGATCCTGTTCCGCAATGTGTTGAATTTCGCACCGCTGGCCTGGATCGGACGGTTCTCGTTCGGGATCTATCTCTATCACATGTTCCCGGTCATGGCCCTGATCGCCATCTACAAGTTCATCGGCTTCCCGGATCCCTGGCTTGGCCTTGCGATCGGTGCAACAGCAGGTCTGAGCCTGTCGATTGCTGCGGAAATCATCGCCCGACGTCTGGGGCCGGTTCTGCCATGGCTGCCCACGCTGACGCTCGGCCTCACGGTCGCCGGCAAAGAAAAACGCCGGCACGAAACCGCACCGGCGTCTGTTTAGTCCTGTGGCGGGGGCCTAGCCCTCGTACTTGACCACGGTCTGTTCGATCGCACCGAAGATGGACTTGCCGTCCTTGTCCTTCATCTGGATCTTGACGGTATCGCCGTACTTCATGAACGAGGTCGACGGCTTGCCGTCATTGATCGTCTCGATCATGCGAATCTCGGCGATGCAGGAATAGCCCACGCCGCCCTCGGAGATCGGCTTGCCCGGACCATCGTCCAGCTTGTTGGAGATTGTGCCCGAGCCGATGATCGTGCCGGCCGTAACCGGGCGCGTCTTGGCCAGGTGAGCGACCAGCTGCGGAAAGTCGAACGTCATGTCGACACCGCAATCGGCAACACCGAAAGGCTCGTTATTGTAGTGCACGACCAGCGGCAGGGAGACTTTCTTGCCATCCCAGGCCTCGCCCAGCTCATCCGGGGTCACGGCAACCGGCGAGAAGGCCGTCGGCGGCTTGGACTGGAAGAAGCCGAACCCCTTGGCCAGCTCGGCCGGGATCAGGCCGCGCAGCGACACATCATTGACCAGCATGATCAGGCGGATCGACTTGGCGGCTTCCTCCGGGGAACATCCCATGGGCGCATCACCACAGATGACGGCCACTTCGCCTTCCATGTCACAGCCCCAGGCCTCGTCTCCCAGCGGGATGTCGGCGCGCGGCGCAAGGAAGGCATCGGAGCCCCCCTGATACATCAGCGGATCCGTCCAGAAGGTCGCCGGCATTTCCGCATTGCGCGCCTTGCGAACCAGTTCGACGTGGTTGACGTAGGCAGAGCCATCCGCCCACTGGAAGGCCCGCGGAAGCGGTGACAGGGCATCATGTTCGTGGAAACGCTCGCGCGGAATGGTCTCGCGATTGAGCTGTTCGTAGAGGGTCTGGAGCTCGCTCTCGCATCGTTCCCAGTCATCCAGGGCCGCTTGCATGGTCGGCGCGATGGTCGACGCGTCCGCATACCAGGCGATATCCTTGGAAACGACGACCAGCTTGCCGTCGCGATGACCGTTTTTCAAAGATGCGAGTTTCATAGTGAACCACTTGCTTGTTGGGTGGAAGCTGATGGCTATCGCTACTCACCGCACAAGACAAGCTCAGTGTGAAGCTTGATCGCCTCACCTGCCGGGAGGTGCAGGCAGCAAAAAGCCGGAGCGGGGGAGCGCTCCGGCTGCATCATCAGCCTTGGGCAGGCTGATGGGGGGACTTTAGCTGCACTGAGCCAGGGCCAGGTTGGCCTGGACTTCGTCTTCATTGCCGGCAACAGCAGCAGCCGCCTGGAAGTCGGCGGCGGCGGCAGAACGGTCACCCGCCAGCCAGTTCGCAGCGCCACGATTGTTCAGGGCACGCCAGGCGCTCGAGCGGTATTCCAGCGCTGCATCACATGCCGCGATGGCTTCGGCCGCATCGCCGGAAGCAGCATAGGCGTAACAAAGGTTGGACAGGGCGGCGACCTTGTCGCGCGGGGATGCGCCGGACTCGGCGACTTCCACGCCAAAGTGGATGGCCTGGGGCCACTGCGCACGTGCCAGGGAGTTCAGCTGGGCCCGCACGATACCATTGGAGGTCCGGTGGGTCGCAAACTGCGGGTCAGCCTCGCAGGACTGGGCCGCTGCAGCAGTGGTCGGGGCGGCGACGAGCGCCGTGGCAATCAAAAACGTTCTGAACATCTCGCTCTCCATGAGTGAACGGTGTTTATATTTAGAACGAAGTTATTTGAATACCATTGACCAATATCACATCCTTCGAATACATAAATGCATGGATGATTGGTCAGACTATCTCGTGTGCCTCACGGTCGCGGAGTGTGGAAGCCTCACGGCAGCCGCCGCAGAGCTCAATGTTTCCCAGCCGACAGTCACACGGCGATTGCAAGCGCTGGAATCGCGATTGGGCGAGCCCTTGTTCGAACGCGAAAACGGGCAGTCGAAACTGACAGTGCTGGGTGAGCGCATTGTCGGCCATGCCCGCCGCATGCGCGAGGAGGCCTCTGCCATTCACCGCGCCGCCATCGCCCAGGACCAGTCGCTGTCGGGCCTGGTCGTGATTTCCGCAACGGAAGGACTGGGCGCAGACTGGCTGCCGGGCGCCCTCGCCTCCTTCCAGCGGGAGAACCCGGGCATCGGTATCGAGATTTCAATCAAGAACCATCCCGCCAACCTGGCAGATCGCGAAGCCGATATTGCCCTGAGATGGAATGGCCCCGGGACGCAGCAAAGCCTGATCGGGCGCCGCGGCGCGACGGTCGGCGCGGGACTGTATGCCTCGAAAGCCTATGTCGAACGCCACGGTACACCCCAGGCCGTCGAGGATCTGTCTGATCATGCCTGCGTGGCCTGGTCGATCGGCGATTATCTGGGCTGGCCCCAGACCGCGAATGGTTCTGCCGTCGTTCCCAGCCATGTCGCGTTCAAGGCCAACAGCCCGGCCAGCCACATCAAGGGGCTGGAGGCTGGATATGGTGTGGGTGTGACGTCACACCGACTTGCCCGGCGCTGTGACAATCTCGTGCGTTTGCTGCCCGAATTCGCGACCTCACTGGACCTGTGGATTGTCGCGCACGAGACCGTCCGCAAAAGCGCACGCATTCGTGCGGCCTTCGATCACATCGTGGCCCAGATGAAACGCGACAATGCCTATTTCGAGCTCGGCGAGGACTCCGCCCTCACCTAGTCCTCGTCGCCATAGATGCCGACCACGGGATCACCACCAGCGATCTGGCGCGCCCGATACATGCCCGGCGTGTTGAAGCTCCAGGCAATCTCGCCCGCAGGCGTCAGCGCGACAATGCCGCCATCCCCGCCCATTGCCGTCAACTCGTCCTGGATGACCTGGTCAGATGCCTCCTGCAGGCTGACGCCCTGAAACTCGACAAGGGCGCAGATCCGGCTGGCCACGGTGAGGCGGATGAAATACTCGCCAGTCCCCGTCGCGGAGACGCCACAGGATGCATTGCTGGCATAGGTTCCAGCTCCCAGGATCGGGCTGTCGCCCACACGTCCCCAGCGCTTGGCCGTTGTCCCGCCGGTCGAGGTCCCGGCCGCAATATTGCCGTCACTGTCCAGCGCGACCACGCCGACTGTACCAAAGCGATGCTCGCGCGCGTCTCGCTCGAGCGTGCCATGATCCACGCCTTGTGGCTCCGGCGCTCCGTCCGGCCGCGCCGGCCGGTCCAGCCCCAGGCGTTCCAGCGAGCGGATCATCGAGGCCCAGCGGCGCTCGGTGAAGAACCAGGCCGGCGGTACCATTTCCAGACCCTGCTCGATGGCAAAGGTCTCGGCACCCTCACCCTGCAGCATGACGTGGCGCGACCGGTCCATGACCGCACGCGCCAGGGAAATCGGATGACGGACCTGGGTGACCCCGGCCACAGCGCCGGCGTTCAGCGTCGCCCCGTCCATGATGGAGGCATCCAGTTCATTGCGTCCGGCAGCGGTGAAGACCGCGCCGCGCCCGGCATTGAACAGCGGGTCATCTTCCATGCCATGGATGACAGCCTCGATGGCGTCCAGCGCGCTGCCGCCCGCGTCCAGCACCGCCTCGCCCCGGTCGAGGGCCGCGTGCATGGCTGCCCGGTATTCTGCTTCGCGCTCGGCCGTCATCTGGCCACGCTCGATAACACCGGCACCGCCGTGAATGACGAGCGCCCAGTCAGGCTGGTCCTCGGCCATGGCAAATGGTGTCAGGACGGTGGCTGCCAGCGCAGCCGCAATAGCTTTGATTTTCATGACGCTCCCCTCGGTTGGCGACAGGATGACCTGATCGACCGACAGGAGCAAGACGTGGCCCTATTGCATCGCCATCAGCGTGCAAAGCGGGCGGATCCCGGCAAGGTTACGGTGGGCGCGGGTCTGCGCCGGCCCGTCGAAATACAGCTGCAGCCCCTGTACAGCCCAGCCATCTCCGCAATCGACGCGCTGGAAATCGCCATCGCAATCGCCCAGGCGGGCTTCGGCGGTTTCATCATTGCCCGAATGCAGGCGCACCACGGCCAGTTTGCCCCGGCGGTCATGACAAGCGCTCAGCCCGGTGACTTCTTCGGTGACGCCCATCAGGGCTGCGGCTGCGTCGCGGACATGGCGTCCGACTACGCGACCGGAGCAGAATTGGGCCGTCCGCGGCGGATGACCCCGGAAAAAGGCCCGGACCTGGCAGGCCCGGCTTCGCCGCTCGGTGAACTGCAGGCCATAAAGCGCGCCATTACCCTCACCCAGAACTGTGGTGTCATGCTCGGTCACAGAGCCGACGACCTGGGAATCGCCTTCGCCGATCAGTACTGCCGCGAGAACCAGGGTGAGTAACATGCCGTCTGCCTACATCGATAACCGTCGTGCCTGCAGTCTAGATAGCGCGGTGGCAGACCCGGGTCTTCTCGCGCTGCATCACAATGGCGTGCTTAGTCGACGGGCAAGCCGCAGAAGGCTGCAATCGCTTTCCATGGCAGGGCTGCTGACAGGATTCCAAGGCTTGCAATCGCCAGACCTGTGGCAAGGCGCATCTGGGGACGGGCAGCAAAACTCATCAGCTTGGCGGCACCGAAGGCCGAGGCCAGGACAGCCGGCAAGGTGCCCACACCGAAACCGGCCATGATGGCAGCGGCCTGTCCCGGCGTGCCCGACAACATGGCATAGAACAGGGCGGCATAGACCATGCCGCAGGGCAGCAGCCCCCAGAAGAAGCCGGCCATGACCGGTGTCGCCGCGCTGAGGTGTCCGCCGACCGGCCTCTGCGCCAGTCGCATAACGCCCACGCCGACCCGGTCCAGCCCTGCGAGGCTGGGCGCCCAGCCGGCGACCGACAGGCCGATATAGACCAGGGTGACCGCCCCCGCCCAGCGCAACACCATGAACCCTTCCGTGCGGTCGGCGTCAAAATAGAACTGGCTGCCAATCGCGCCGAGCACCGCGCCTGCGAGCATGTAGGCCAGGATCCGCCCGAACTGCGCCTTCAGGATCACGGTGCGGCGTTCGCGTTCGCCTGCGTCCGGGGCCAGGGTGAACATCAAGCTGGCCGCAATGCCGCTGCACATGCCGACGCAGTGCAGGCTCGAGGCGAAGCCGGCAAGCAGTCCTCCGAGTATGCTGAGATCATCCAGACCCGCTGGCGGCATGTTCTTTCTCCTTGGCGAACACCTTATGCCCCGGAATACTCACAAAAAACGTGTGGCGTAATGCCACGCAGATTCGGATCGCCCGAAAGGCGAGTATGGCGGGGGAGGACAATCATGGTCACTTTGCAAAAAGTCCGTCGGGACGCACCCTGGAAATGGCTCAAGCTGGGCTTTGAAGACCTGCGTCGCGCGCCGCTTGTTTCCATCAGTTACGGCCTCATCTTCGTCTTGGGCGGACTGGCCATCAGCTTGACGCTGTGGGCGTTTGGTGGCGAAGCCGCCATCCCCGTCGCCCTGAGCGGGTTTGCGCTGATCGGCCCCGCCCTCGCGATCGGCATCTACCAGGTCAGCCGTGCCTTTGAACGCGGTGAAAAACCGCGCTTCCGCGTGATCATCTCGCGTTACCCCTCGCGCATATCGCAAATCAGCTTCCTCAGCGTGATCCTGGTCCTGCTGTTGTTACTGTGGTTCCACATCGCGCAGATCCTGCTGATCGTCATGGCGCCGTCCG
>JAYZXG010000069.1:0-4382 GCA_036141435.1 Pseudomonadota bacterium
TTTGCATCAACGCTGCGCCGTGCCATCGAGACCGCGCAGACGGCGGCTTCCGGTCGCGATCTGACAATCGATCCGGTGTTTGTCGAGGCGGAATTGCCACCCCCGCCCATGCCGGGGCGCTACATGGCCAAGACGTGGGGCGTGTTCGCGCGATGCAGCTGGTGGTTTGGCATGTCGCGCGGGCGTGAGAGCCGGCTGGAGGCCGAAGCCCGTGCGGGGATGGCCGCTGCCCGTCTCGTCGAGGCCGCCCAGAGTGGTGATGTCACCGTCTGTGCCCATGGCTGGTTCAATCGCATGATGCGCCCGCATATCAAGGCTGCTGGCTGGAAATGCGTGCACGATGGCGGCGACAGTTACTGGTCCTACCGCCAATACGAATATCGCGGCAATTGACGCGTTGCCCGCTTCGCCAAGCCTGCCTATGGTGCGGCGTGTCCTGGAGAAGACTCAATGCCTGAAGCGCCCAATACCGATATCGCTGACATGAATTTCGAGCAGGCCCTGGCCGAGCTGGAGCGCATTGTCCAGCAGCTGGAAAGCGGCGAGGTCGAGCTGGAGCGTTCCATCGCGATCTATGAACGCGGAGCCGCCCTGCGTGCGCATTGCGAGGGCAAGTTGAAGGATGCCGAGCTGAAGGTCGACAAGATCGTCAAGGGCGAGGACGGTACGCTGTCGCTGGAGCCGGCCCAGCTGGATCAGTAAGGACCGGTCCGGGTCCGGTGTGTTTTCACGTGAGTTTGCCGCGGCCAGTCTGTCATGCCGCCCCGTTGAGAGATCCGCATGAGCGCTGAGAGCTTCGAGCAGAAACTGAATGAGACGGCGGACCGGGTGACGGTCGCCCTGGACGCACTCCTGCCGCGTGCGGAGGGTCCGGAAGCCTCGCTCAATTCGGCCATGCGGTATGCCGCCCTCGGACCGGGCAAGCGGTTGCGGCCCTTCCTGACCATGGAGCTGGGCAATCTGGTGCATGGTGATGAGCGCGGGCTGCTGCGTGCAGCCTGTGCGGTGGAATGTATCCACGCCTATTCGCTGATCCATGATGACCTGCCATGTATGGATGATGATGATCTGCGACGCGGTCGTCCAACCGTACACAAGGCCTATGACGAGGCGACCGCGGTACTGGCCGGCGATGCCTTGCAGTCCATCGCTTATGAGATCCTGGCGCATCCCGATACGCATGGGCAGGGCGCCGTGCGCGCCCGCCTGGTCGAGAAGCTGGCGCGGGCGAGTGGGGCTGCCGGCATGGTCGGCGGACAGATGATCGATATTATCGGTGAGCGCGAAACCCTCGATATTTCAGTGGTTACACGCATGCACCGCATGAAGACCGGGGCCCTGATCAACTTCGCTGCCGAGGCCGTTACGACGCTCAAGGATGTGGAGGATCACATCCGTCGGGCGCTAGAAGGGTTTGCGCACGATCTCGGCTTGGCTTATCAGATCACGGATGACCTTCTGGACGCCACGGGTGATGTAGACGAAGCGGGCAAGGCGGTCGGCAAGGATGCCGGTCAAGGAAAAGCCACCTTTGTCACCATTCTGGGCATCGAAGGCGCCGAGGAACGGTCGCGACACTTGGCCGCGCAAGCCAAGGAGCATCTTGATCCTTTCGGTGAGCGAGCAAATTTATTGAGAGAAGCGGTGGACTTTGTGTTGAAGCGCCGTTCTTGAAAGGCGGGTAGCCGGAATGTCTGTGAAGACGCCGAATCTTGATCGAGTTCAAAATCCTGCGGACCTCAAAAATCTTGATATAGACACGCTGAAGTCGGTCGCCGACGAATTGCGCGCGGAAACCATTGATGCCGTCTCTGTCACCGGCGGGCATCTCGGTTCGGCGCTGGGCGTGGTCGAGCTGACGACAGCCTTGCATCATGTGTTCGATACCCCGGACGACAAGCTGATCTGGGACGTGGGACACCAGTGTTATCCGCACAAGATCCTGACCGAACGCCGTGATCGTATCCGCACCTTGCGCCAGGGCGGCGGCCTGTCCGGCTTCACCAAGCGCTCCGAAAGTGAATACGACCCGTTTGGCGCAGCCCATGCCTCGACCTCGATCTCGGCAGCGCTGGGGTATGCCGTGGCGCGCGACCTCAAGGACGAGCAGCGCAATGTGATTGCCGTGATCGGCGATGGCTCCATGACCGCCGGCATGGCCTATGAGGCGATGAACAATGCGGGCGATCTCAATTCCCGGCTGATCGTCATTCTCAACGACAACGACATGTCCATTGCGCCCCCGGTGGGCGCCATGAGCCACTATTTCTCTCGCCTGGTCTCCAGCCAGGGCTATCGCAATATCCGCAAGCTGGGCAAAGGCGTGGCCAAGGCGTTCCATGTCCAGGAAGCAGCCCGTCGCGCCGAGGAATACATGCGCGGCATGGCCATGGGTGGCACCCTGTTCGAGGAGATGGGCTTTCGCTATGTCGGTCCGATCGATGGCCATGACATGGACCAGCTGGTGCCGGTATTGCGCAATGTCCGCGACGGTGAGGAAGGCCCTGTCCTGATCCATGTGGTCACGCAGAAGGGCAAGGGCTACACCCCGGCCGAGGAGGCCGCGGACAAGTATCACGGCGTTGCCAAGTTCAATGTCGTCACGGGTGAACAGCAAAAATCCAAGGGTGGTCCGCCGTCCTATACGGGAGTTTTCGCGCACCAGCTTATCAGGGAAGCCGAAGCCGATGATCGCGTGGTTGGCGTGACCGCTGCGATGCCGGGCGGAACCGGGCTGGACAAGTTCGCCCAACGTTTCCCCGAGCGCATGTTCGATGTCGGGATTGCCGAACAGCACGCCGTCACCTTTGCTGCAGGACTGGCTGCAGACGGGATGAAGCCCTATGCGGCGATCTATTCCACCTTCCTGCAGCGTGGCTATGACCAGGTTGTGCATGACGTGGCGATCCAGAAGCTGCCGGTCCGTTTCGCCATTGACCGGGCAGGCCTGGTCGGTGCGGATGGCTGCACGCATGCCGGGTCGTTCGATATCGGTTATCTCGGAGCACTGCCCGACATGGTCGTCATGGCCGCGGCTGACGAAGCCGAGCTGTGCCACATGATCGCAACGGCCAACCAGATTGACGACCGGCCGTCCGCCTTCCGCTATCCGCGCGGTACCGGCACCGGCGTCGCGCTTCCCGAGGTTGCGGACGTGCTGGAAATCGGCAAGGGCCGCATCGTTCGGGAGGGGGGCTCGATCGCCATTCTCTCCCTGGGCACGCGCCTGGACGAGGCGCTCAAGGCTGCGGACGAATTGGCGGCCAAGGGCTTCCCGGCGACAGTTGCTGATGCCCGTTTCGCCAAGCCGCTGGATGAAGCGCTGATCCTGCGTCTCGCGCGCGAGCACGAGGTTCTGATCACCGTGGAAGAGGGCGCTGTTGGTGGTTTCGGGGCCTTTGTCCTGCATATGCTGGCCGAGCGTGGTGCGCTCGACCGCGGCCTCAAGATCCGCACCATGACCCTGCCGGACGTATTCCAGGACCAGGACACGCCTTTCAACATGTACGAGACAGCCGGTCTCAATGCGCGTCATATCGCAGCCAAGGCGCTCGAAGCGATGGGCCGCGAGCAGGATGCCGCGCAGGTCATGGCGGGCGGAGCCCTGGCGGAATAACGCGGCGTGCGCGCGGACAAATACCTCGTTGAACACGGCTATTTCGAGACCCGGGCACGCGCCCAGGAGGCCATCGAAGCCGGGCTTGTGCGGCTTGATGGCGTGCCGGTGCGCAAGGCATCACAGAAAATTGCGGCCGGGGTGAAGATCGAGGCCGAGCCCCTGCATCCCTATGTCAGCCGGGCCGCCCTGAAACTGGTGGGCGGGCTGGATGCCTTTGGCGTCGATCCGGCCGGGTGTGTCTGCCTGGATGTTGGATCCTCGACCGGAGGCTTTACCGAAGTCCTGCTCGAGCGCGGCGCGGCCCGGGTCTATGCCGTCGATGTCGGTCGCGAGCAATTGCACGACCGGCTGCGCGCAGAGGCACGAGTGGTCTCGATGGAGGCCACCGATGCGCGCGATCTGACCGTGGACAGTTTCGCCGACGCGCCGTCGATAATTGTCTGTGATGCCAGCTTTATTTCGTTGCTGAAGGTGATCCCCGTGCCCTTGTCCCTGGCCGCGGACCGGGCGGTCTTTGTGGGTCTGATCAAACCCCAGTTCGAGGTCGGTCGCGATGGCATTGGCCGCGGCGGGCTGGTCCGGTCCGAAGACGAGGCTCTGCGCGCCGTCGACAGCGTCCGCGCAGCCCTGGAGGGCATGGCGGGCTTCCGGGTCGACACTGTCATCCCCAGCCCGATCGCCGGCGGCGATGGCAATCAGGAATACCTGGTGATGGCCCGCAAGGACTAGGCGTTATCCCGCTGCATGCAAAACGGCGACCCGC
>JAYZXG010000070.1:0-2605 GCA_036141435.1 Pseudomonadota bacterium
CATTGAGGAGCGCCTGGTCCTCGACCAGTTCCAGACCGGCATCGCCGCAAGCCTTCGTCGCGCCGTCCATGATCAGGCGCTTGCGTTCGTCCGCATCAATGGTGACATGGCCCGCGCCTTCCAGCTGCGCCTTGTAGTCATCCCAGCCCGTGACTTTGAAAGGCCCGCGACCGGCAACACGATGGCCCTCGGTCTCATTGCCGGCCTCCAGGCCGAACACCTTGACCGGCACCACGGCGCCATCAAACACGCACAGGATCCGCTGGATCGGGCGCACCCAGCGCTGGGCCTTTTCGCCCTCACCGATCTTCATGGATTTCGGCCAGTGGAAGTTCGACAGGATGGCCGGAATGGCATCAGCCAGCACGTCCGTCGTCTGGCGACCCGGCTTGTCGATCAGGGCAACCCAGAACGCGCCCTTCTTGTCTTCACGCTGTTCGCAGGCGTCCAGGCTGTCCAGCCCCGCACCACGCAGGAAACCCTCAACCGCCTTATCCGGCGCGCCCACACGCGGGCCTTTGCGCTCCTCGCGCACATCCTCGGCCTTGGCCGGCAGGCCGGACATGGTCACGACCAGGCGGCGCGCACCGACATAGGATGCGGTTTCGGCGGCCTTGAGACCGGCCTCGCCGAGCGCCTTGACCATGGCAGCTTCCAGGTCTTTGGCGGCCTTGACCTGCATGCCAGCGGGAATTTCCTCGCAGAAAATTTCGAAAAGGAGGTCGGACATCAAGCGTGCTCTTGTGCGGCCCAGCGTTCCATGAGGGCGTAATAGCCATCATCGGGGGCTTCTTCGTAAATCAGATCATCTTCGTGCAGGACCACCCAGTCCTGCGCGGATTTCACCCAGATATGGCCGACCGGACGCAGCTTGTCGCGATCGTCCAGCGTCCCGGCCTTTACAGACAGGGAGGGATTGCCCTGGGTATCATTGGCGATGCGCGTCCCGCACTTGTCGCAGAACAGGCCCATCTTGGGCTTTTTCGCCGTGCTTTCCTTCTTGATCTCAAACGCGGTCGGCCCGCCCTTGAGAAACTTGAACCCCTCGCGCGGCACCAGCATGGACATGCCGAATGCCGAGGAGGATTGCGCCTGGCAATTGGTGCAGTGACAGCAATACAGCGTCAGCGGTTTCTCGCTGATCTCATACCGGATCGCACCACACTGACAGCCGCCGCGCATGGGGAGTTTCATCGAGAAGCCTCCAGAACTGTCATCCTCGCCCTCGATGGGCGAGGTCCCGCAAAGCGGGGGAGTGGGTGCGCGCCGAAGGCGCACTCAAAAACCTTCCGGCCCCGCGGGCCGCACCCTATCCGAGCGGCTGCGCCGCCCACCTTTCCCATCAAGGGAAAGGATGAGGAGTTGGTGACGGAAATCACTCCGCTGCCTCCAGCGCCGCGCGTTCGCTGGCGACCCAGGCTTCGGCACAGCCCTTGGCGAGTTCGTGGACGCGGGCGATCCAGCTGGCGCGTTCAGCCACGGAAATGGCGCCGCGGGCATCAACCAGATTGAACAAGTGCGAGGCCTTGAGCGCAAAGTCATAGGCCGGCAGCGGCAAAGGCTTGTCCAGCGCCAGCAGCGCCTTGCACTGGTCGGCTGCTTCCTCGAACCAGCGGGTCAGGATTTCGACATCGGCGTGGTTGAAGTTGAAATCGGAATACTGGCGCTCGGCTTCCTGGAAGACGTCGCCGTATTTCATGCCGGCGCCGTTGAAATCCAGGTCGTAGACATTCTCCACGCCTTGCACATACATCGCCAGGCGTTCCAGGCCATAGGTCAGCTCGCCGGAGACGAGATCGACATCGAGGCCACCGACCTGCTGGAAATAGGTGAACTGGCTGACTTCCATACCGTCACACCAGACTTCCCAGCCCAGACCCCAGGCGCCCACGGTCGGGTTTTCCCAGTCATCCTCGACAAAGCGCACATCGTGCAGCTTGCGGTCGATACCGATGGCGTCGAGCGAACCGAGATAGAGGTCCTGGATATTGGCCGGACACGGCTTCAACAGCACCTGGAACTGATAGTAGTGCTGCAGGCGGTTCGGGTTCTCACCGAAACGGCCATCTGCCGGGCGGCGCGAGGGCTGGACATAGGCAGCGCTCCACGGGCGAGGCCCCAGCGAGCGCAGCGTCGTGGCCGGATGCAGCGTGCCCGCGCCCACCTCGACATCATAGGGCTGCAGGATGGCGCAGCCATGCGAGGCCCAATAAGCCTGTAGACGGAGGATCAGGTCCTGGAAGGACGGTGCGGATTGGTCAGCCATGTAAGGATATCCCGGCGGGAAAGGCGTTACTCGAATTCGTCGCGACACTAGGCGTGCCCGCCTTTGTAATCAAGCACTCAGACCTTGTTTCGCTGCACTGCGGAAGATGTGTGGCTTCGCCCCCTCACCCCCGCTGCGCGGGACCTCTCCCCGTGGGGAGAGCGATAACACAATCCAATCCTTCTCCCCCGGGGGAGAAGTGCCCCGAAGGGGCGATGAGGGGGCTAGTCCAGGACCAGCGGCGCGCCGGCCATGATGGCCTGCGCCTCTTCGCTGTATTGGCGGCCGGTCTCGTCGTGCAGGACCAAGGGCGGCAGCAGCGTGGCCGGACTGCGACCA
>JAYZXG010000071.1:0-4912 GCA_036141435.1 Pseudomonadota bacterium
TGCAATTGCCCGTCAATCAGCGTGACCTCGAGATCCCAGGCATATATGCCGCTGACCATTTGCTGGCGCATATCCAGGGGGACAACGTCATTCGGGGCAAAACGCCCGGTCATGCTGGCCAGCATGGCCTCCGGAATATCCAACGCAGGCAGGCGGTTCACCGCATTGATGTCCCAGCCCATCGCGTCCGCGACCGCATTGCGGATTTCCATGTGCAAAGCGTTGCCATTGGCGCCATTGGTCAGGACAACAAGACCGTCGCCGGTGGCCAGATGCCCCTCCATCCAGCTCTGATAGGAGTTGTTGGCCCCGGCGTGATGGAAGAAATACTGGTTGCCGGCATGCTCGATACGCGGTCCGAGGCCGTGCTGGCTGCGGGCGACACGCGACATCATGTCGAACGCCGTCTCCCGGGCCAGGTAATCGCCGTCGCCACGGTAATCATCGATCAGGCTGGCCACGAGCAGCCCCAGATCGTGGGCGCTGGTCCACAGCCCCGATGCGGCCATCTCCGGCATGCTTTCATATCCGCGTGGCAGCGCTGCCGGCTCGCCCTGGCGATCATGGGCGCGCGCGATATTGCCATGGTCCACCGGCAACGGATTGGCGAAACTCGAACGGGTCATGCCCAGCGGGCCAAACAGGTGCGTGGCGGCCGCACGTTCAAAGGCGGTCTCGGTCTGATCTGCAATGATCAGCTGGGCCAGGGTGAAACCACCGCCCGAATACCGATAGGTCGAGCCCGGCTCGAAGGTCAGCTCCAGCGCGTCGGTCAGGGCCGGCGCCGTCCCGTTCAGCGTGTCATAGACGCTGGGTTGCTCGGCCCCCGGCTGAAAATCGGGAAAGCCGTGAACGTTGAAACCGGCCGTGTGCGAGAGAATGGTCCGCAGCGTCACGCGTGAATTGTCGTATTCGCTGTCCGGCAATTGCCAGCTGACCAGCTGACCGGAGACCGGGGCATTGATATCCAGCTCACCCATGTCATGCAGGCGCAGGGTCAGGGCAGACGTGGCGATCTTGCTGACCGACCCGGCGGAGAATACGGAATGCGCATTCACCGGCTCGACGCCGCCGGCCTGCAGGACGCCGAACCCCTCGGCATAGAGCAGCTCGCCGTCCTCGATGATGGCGATGGCAACGCCGGGAACGCTGTAGTGCTGCATGCGCTCGGCGAGCGTATAGCGGGTTTCGTCCTCTCCCACCCAGAAACGCGGGCGCAATTGCGAGGTAAAATCCGATGGTGTCTGGGCCCAGGCGGCCGGGGAGAGCAGGCAAGCCGCTCCCGCCAACACGGCCACAGCGGTCCGTGAAGTGAACATCGTCATGTGTGTCGTCCTTTACTTAGACAGCCTACTCAGCAGGCGGCTGATGTTGCGCCCCCCGGCGCTCCAGCCAGGCTTCCATGCGTGCATGCCCTCTGCGACGCGCCTCGCTGATCGGTGACCGGTACTCGCGCAACCCCATGCGGTTGGGCGCAAGCACGGTGAGTGAGAGATCCGCACCGGCCTCGGCCAGCACTTCTGCAATTTCGATATCGCCGTTCTGGGCCGCGGCAACCATGGGTGTCTCGTCGGCCCAGATATAGGCATTGGGGTCCGCACCGGCCTCGAGCAGGAATTCGACCATGTTTCGATCACCCACCTGGACCGCAGCGATCAGCGGATTGCCATCGCCGGCCACACCGGCATTGATCGAGGCCCCGCTGGCGATCATCGCCTCCAGCATGTCACGCTCGCCATTGCGCGCCGCTGCGATCATCGGCGAGCCGTCACCATCCACCGCCAGCTCCGGGTCCGCGCCATATTGCATCAGCAAGTCGAAGACATCCCGGCGTCCGGACCGGATCGCGGCAAACAGGGGCGCGCCATCGCCCAGAGAGATCTCGTTGGGATCAGCGCCGGCTTCCAGCATGGCGCGGATATCGGCCAGGCGGCCACGATGCGCGGCGTGATAGAGCGGTGAGACATCTTCCACATCATAGTTCCAGACCCGTCGCTCCTCGTTGACGCTCGCGCCGACTTTCGGCGTTGCGACAAGAGCGATCGTGACAAGAGCGGGCAAGAGCAAGGCCATGCGCATAACAGGTGTCCTTTTGGTGTGTACATCGATGGAAGAGAGATGCTGGATTCGACGGGCCAGTGCGGTTTTGCCGGATCCGGCAGCGAGCGCCAGTGATGGTCGGACCAGCTGGCGCTGGGCCGTATCAAGCAGGGCATGCGCCAGCTTGATCGGCTCGCCGGTGATCCGGGCCGCGATCTCGTCGCACAGGGCTTCCCGCGTGCGGCTGAGATGCCGGTCCACCAGGCGCAGCGGCAGCACCCACCAGAAAACCGCACCGAGGATACGCAGGCCCAGGACCGTCCAGGCATCACCCCGGGTCAGGTGCGCAATCTCATGCTCGAGTATGGGACGCGCAGAGGCATCCAGCGTGAAACCGGTGGGCAAATAGACCGCCGGGCGGAAATAGCCGGCCATCAGGGGGGATGGAAGCTCACCGGCCTGGCGAAGATCCACACGCCGGGACAGGACCAGGCCCGGCGGCAAGGTCAGCGGTGTGCTGCGCAGGCGCAGGGCCAGCAAGGCGGTGAGGTCGACAAGCAATCGCGCCAGCAAGAGCGCACTTCCCGTCATCCAGAGCACAAACACCAGCGCCGCCCAGGGCAAATCGCGCGGGACCAGGCCGCGCGGCAGCAGGTTTGCTACGGGATTGGCACTGGCCGGGCGGGTTGCGGTGACCGTGGGCGCGGCATCGGCCTCCGCGATCGCCGCATTGACTCCGTCGGGCAGGAACTCGATCTCCTCGGGTGCTGACCCGGGCTGCAGCGCCAGCGCAAAGACCAGGGGCACGACCAGCCAGCCCGTCAGGGCCAGGTCATGGCGCTCCTTGATGAAGCGCATCGGCGCGAGGCGATCAAAGGCGAGCAGAACCAGCAGAAAGAGCGCCGAGGCAGTCAGGGCAATCAGGCCGGCATCGATCAGGGCGGAGCTCATGAGCGGTCTCCGTGCTTGGCGATCAGTTCCGCACGCAGCGCCTCGATATCATCCAGGGTCAGCTGTTCCTCGGCGACAAGATGCTGGGCCAGCTCCAGGGGCGACCCTCCGAACAGGGATTGCATCACCGTTCCGATCGCCTTGCGCTGGGCGCCTTCGCGGGAAAGCTTCGGACGGAAGATATGGGCGCGGCCATCCTTGCGAAAATCCACATAACCCTTGTCCGCCATGATGCGCACCGTGGTCAGCACCGTGGTGTAGGCAAGCCCGTATTTCGGCTCCAGCGCTTCGGTGAGCTGGCGAACACTCGCCTCGCCCATGGCCCAGAGCTGATCCATGATGCGTTGTTCGGCTTCAGTGAGTTGCGGGGATGTCGGACGCGCCATCTACGAATTCCTTAGTAACTGATCCTAGGGATAAACGCGCGCAAAATCCATTCAACTAAATTTTTAGTAGGATTCCCGGCGCGCCCCCAATTTGCCCCAATTTTCCCCGCAATCGCCGCAAACGCGCCCTCTCCCATCCTTGATCCGGGAGCAATTTCCGCAGCGGAAGGGAAGCGGGTCGTCATCTTGGCTCGCTGCTTATGGGGAGGAAGTCGATGACTTCACACGCACGCAATGCCGCCGGTGGACAGGCCTGGTTCGGTCTCATCATCGCAGTCGCAACTTTTGCCGCCAGCTTGTTTCTCTGGTCCGACGCGCTCGCCGATGAGGCACCAGCGACGCCGGAAGGCATGGTCCGCCTCAGCGAGATCAATGAAGGCGCCCTGCTGCTCAAGACCATGGAACACGGTGTGTATGTACCCGCACCGATGATCGCGACGGACATCGAACTCGACATTTCCGGACCGGTCGTGCGCGCCATCGTGACTCAGCGGTTTGAAAACCCCTCGGATGCCTGGGTCGAAGGCACCTATCTCTTCCCGATGCCCGAGGACAGCGGCGTCGACCGCCTGCGCATGCAGATCGGCGATCGCTTCATCGAAGGCGAGATCCATGAGCGCCAGCAGGCCCGCCAGATCTATGAGCGCGCCCGCGACGCCGGCCAGCGGGCCAGCCTGGTTGAACAGGAACGCCCCAACATGTTCACCACATCCGTGGCCAATATCGGCCCGGGTGAAACCATCATTGTGCAGATCGAGTACCAGGATATTGCCCGCCTGGACGACGGTCAGTTCGAAGTGCGTGTACCGCTGGCCATAACCCCGCGCTACATTCCCCAGGATGTCGGCTACCTGCTCGCCGCCACGGGCTCCACCCGGGGCTCAACGGTACCGGATGCTCAGCGGATTACCCCGCCGCTGATGCTGCCGGAGGGCGAGCCGGAAGAGGGCCTGCGCCTGCCCGTCACAATCCGCGCCTCCCTGGATGCCGGATTTGAGCTGGGCGCTATTGCCAGCCGGCACCACGCGACCCTGGTGCGCCATACCGGCCCGGGAGAGGCCTCGATTGCGCTGGCCGACGGCCCCATCCCGGCCAATCGTGACTTTGTCCTGACCTGGCAACCGGCAGACCGCACCGCGGCCAGCGCGGCCCTGTTCACACAGGAGTGGAACGGCCAGACCTACCTGCTCGCGCAGATCCTGCCTCCGGCCGAACTGGGCGCGGACATTCCCCGCCGACCGCGTGAAACCATTTTCGTGATCGATAATTCCGGCTCCATGGCCGGCACGTCGATGCAGCAGGCCCGGGACGCCCTGGTCTTCGCCCTCGAGCGCCTGGAACCCACCGACCGGTTCAACGTCATCCGCTTCGACAACACGATGGAACAGGTCTTCGCCGATGCCGTCGACGCCAACGAAACCAATATCGCCGCCGCACTCGCCTTTGCCCACGGCCTCGACGCAGAGGGCGGCACGGACATGCTGCCCGCCCTCGTCGCAGCCCTGCGCGACAAGAATGCGGATGATACCACGCGC
>JAYZXG010000072.1:0-3150 GCA_036141435.1 Pseudomonadota bacterium
GATCCGCGATCTTCCGGCCAGTGTCGGTATCGTCGCGCTGGGCTCAGATGGTCGGGCCATTGCCCGCGCCGATGCCGATTTTGCCAGCGATGAAGGTCGTACCCGGGTCGAGATGAGCCTGCCGCTCGACCTGCGCAACCGCATCGCCAGCATCCGGGTCGAAGGCCGCTCCAGCGCCGCGTCCGTGCGCCTGATGGGCGATCGCTGGCGGCGGCCGCGTGTCGGCCTGATCGAGGCGACCTCGGAAGATGGCCAACCTCTCCTGTCGGACCTGCACTATGTCGAGAGTGCCATCGACCCGATTTCCACGCCCAGCCGTGGCACGCTGGATACGCTGCTCGAAGACGATTACGCCGCACTGGTCATGGTCGATGATGCCCGCACCGATGATGAGCGTATTGGCGAGTTCGTGGCCAATGGTGGCCTGTTGCTGCGCTTTGCAGGACCGCGCCTGGCCGCCCGTGGCGATGATCTGTTGCCGGTGGACCTGCGCGAAGGCGGTCGCCTGTTCGGCGGCGCCCTGAACTGGGAAGAGCCCCAACGCATCGCTCCCTTCTCGATCGACAGCCCCTTTGCCGGCCTGCCGACGGACGCGACGGCGACGGTGGACCGCCAGGTCCTCGCCCAGCCGGGCAGCGCCACACCGGATCGTGTCTGGGCGCGCCTGGAAGACGGTACGCCGCTGGTCACCGCGCAGCGCCGCGGCCGTGGCTGGATCGTGCTCTTTCACGTCACGGCAGGACCGAACTGGTCCGATTTGCCGCTGTCGGGCCTGTTCCCGCGCATGCTGGAACGGGTCATGGGACTGGCGCAGAATGGCGAGGCGTCCGGACCGGCCACCGGCGCCTGGGTCGTTGACCAGGCCCTGGACTGGCAAGGCCAGCTGACCAGCCCGCCATCCACCGCCCGCCCCGTGCCGGCAGAGATTTTTGAAACCGCATCCGTATCCCCCAGCGTCCCGGCAGGTCTCTATCGCCTCGGCTCGGGCAGCGCAGCGCTCAATCTGATCGCCTCGGATACGACCGTGGAAGCCTTGCCGCGTGACCTGCCCTCGGTGATCTACCAGGGCTTTGACGGGATCCGGCCGATCCTGTTCCAAACGCCGCTCCTGGTGATTGCCCTTGTGATGATGATCCTCGACGTTCTTATCGCCCTTGGACTGGCCGGACGCCTGCCGCTTCCAGGCCGTGCAGCCGCGGCGGTCGTGCTCGCCTTTGCCCTGGTTCCCCTCGCCGGTCGCCTCGAGGCGCAAGAGGTGGATACTTTCGCGCTGGAAGCTTCGCTGGACTTGCATTTTGGCTATGTGGAAACCGGCGACACTGCCCGCGACAATCGTTCGCGCCAGGGTTTGATCGGCCTCGCCAACGAGCTGACACGCCGAACCGCCATCGAGCCCGCCAATCCCATGGCGGTGGACCCGGAACAGCATGAGCTGATCTTCTTCCCGATGGTCTACTGGCCGGTCACCGATGACGCGCAACCGCTCTCCGAAGCGGCTGCGGCACGTGTATCGACCTATCTGCAAAGTGGCGGTCTGATCATTTTCGACACCCAGGACGCCGATGTGTCCATGCTGCGCGGGAATGAGCCGCATCGCGGCCTGGTCACCGTGCTGGAAAGCATCGATGTGCCGCCCCTCGCGCGCATTCCGGGCGATCACGTGCTGACGCGCTCCTTCTATCTGTTGCAGGAATTCCCCGGCCGTTTCGGCGGCGATGCCGTGTGGGTTGAGGCCAATCCGGACGGCGCATCGCGCGATGGTACTTCCGGCGTGGTCATCGGTGCGCATGACTGGGCGGCGGCCTGGGCGGTCGACGAGAATGGGCGTCCGATGTCTCCGGTTGATGGCGGCGAACGCCAGCGGGAATTGTCCCTGCGCTTCGGCATCAATATCGCCATGTACGCGCTGACCGGGAATTACAAGGCCGACCAGGTCCATATTCCTGATATCCTGGAGCGCCTTGGACAATGACGGCTGCATCGATCGACTTCTCGCCGCTCATTCCTTGGAGCCAGCTGATCGCACTCGTTGCGATTGGCTATGCCGTGCTGATCTTTGGCGCGATCCAGAAACTCTCCGGCTGGCTCTGGCGCGGCCTGGGTCTTGCGGCCCTGGCCCTGACCCTGGCCAACCCCTCGCTGGTCGAGGAAGAGCGTGACCCGCTGGCCGATGTCGCCATCCTGGTGACCGACACCAGTTCATCCATGGATATCGGTGGCCGCTCTGAAGCGGCCGACGCCATGGCCGACGCCCTGCGCCGGCAGGCCGAAAATGATCCCTTGCTGGACCTGGTCGAGGTCGAGGCCGATGAAGGCGCGGACGGCACGGAAGTCTTTGCAGCCGTCAGCTCGGCCCTCGCCAGCGTGCCGCAGGACCGGCTGGCCGGCATTGTGGTCACCACAGATGGCCAGATCCACGATGCCCCGGCCTCCGTTGACGCACTCAATATCGACGCGCCCCTGCACCAGGTCATGCCCGGTGACACCAGTGCCGGCGACCGGCGCCTGATCATCGAGGAAAGCCCGCGCTATGGCATTGTTGGCCAGGGCGCCAGCTTCACCATCCGGGTCGAGGACACGGCGGTCCAGGGCAACGCCCAGGTCGCGTTCCGCTTTGAAGGTGGCAATCCGCAATTGCACCGGATTCCGATCGGTCGCTCCATTCGCATTGATGTTCCGGTGGAACAGCGCGGTCAGAATGTGATCGAGATCGAGGTCGAGGCCGGCCCCCAGGAATTGTCGCTGGTCAACAACCGTGCTGCCGTTTCTGTGAATGGTGTCCGCGATCGCCTGCGGGTCCTGCTGGTCACCGGCGAGCCGCACAATGGCGCGCGCGCCTGGCGCGACCTGTTGAAGTCGGACCCGTCCGTCGACCTGGTGCACTTCACCATCCTGCGCCCGCCGGATCGTCGTGACTCCACGCCGACCAACGAGCTGGCGCTGATCCCCTTCCCGGTCCAGGAGCTGTTCTATGAACGCCTGGAAGAATTCGACCTGGTGATCTTCGACCGCTATCGCCGTCGCAACATCATGCAGGGTTATTTCGGCAATGTGGCCCGCTATGTGGAAAATGGCGGCGCATTGCTGGTGACGACGGGGCCGCCCTTCGCCGGTCCGCCCAGCCTGTTCCGCTCCCAATTGTCCACCGTA
>JAYZXG010000073.1:0-3353 GCA_036141435.1 Pseudomonadota bacterium
GATATCCTGTCGGTCCTCAAGACGCTGGTCGATCTGCGTGATGGCCGTGGCGATATCGATGACATCGATAACCTGGGCAATCGTCGTGTTCGCTCCGTTGGCGAACTGATGGAAAACCAGTACCGCATCGGCCTCCTGCGCATGGAGCGCGCGATCAAGGAGCGCATGAGCTCGGTGGATATCGAGACCGTCATGCCGCACGACCTGGTCAACGCCAAGCCGGCGGCTGCTGCGGTTCGCGAGTTCTTCGGTTCCTCGCAGCTGTCCCAGTTCATGGACCAGACCAATCCGCTGTCGGAAGTCACCCACAAGCGTCGCCTGTCTGCGCTTGGGCCGGGTGGTCTGACGCGTGAGCGTGCGGGCTTCGAGGTTCGCGACGTACACCCGACGCACTATGGTCGTATCTGCCCGATTGAGACGCCGGAAGGCCCGAACATCGGTCTGATCAACTCCCTGTCCACCTTTGCCCGCGTCAACAAGTACGGCTTCATCGAAAGCCCGTACCGCAAGGTTGAAGACGGCAAGCTGACGGAAGATATCCAGTATCTTTCCGCCATGCAGGAAGCGCGTTACTCCATCGCCCAGGCGAACGCCCACGTGAACACGGATGGCGGCCTGGACAATGAGTTCGTCAACTGTCGTGTTGGCCCGGTTCGCGATGTGACCCTGACCTCGCGCGACGAAGTCGATTTCATCGACGTCTCGCCGAAACAGGTTGTTTCCGTCGCTGCGGCGCTGATCCCGTTCCTGGAAAACGATGACGCCAACCGCGCGCTCATGGGTTCCAACATGCAACGCCAGGCCGTGCCGCTGGTGAAGGCGGAAGCCCCGCTGGTCGGTACCGGTATGGAAGCGGTTGTTGCACGCGATTCCGGTGCGGCCATCGCGGCCAAGCGCGCCGGTGTGGTCGAGCAGGTTGATGCGACCCGTATCGTTGTGCGTGCGACGGAAGATCTGGAAGCGGCCAAGTCGGGCGTGGACATCTACCGTCTGTCGAAGTTCCAGCGTTCCAACCAGTCCACCTGTATCAACCAGCGTCCGATCGTACGCGTGGGTGATGCGGTGCGTTCCGGCGACATCATTGCCGACGGACCGTCCACGGACCTGGGTGACCTGGCGCTCGGCCGCAACGTGGTCGTCGCTTTCATGCCCTGGAACGGCTACAACTTCGAGGACTCCATCCTCATCTCCGAGCGTATCGTGCGCGACGATGTCTTCACCTCGATCCACCTCGAGGAATTCGAGATCGCAGCGCGTGATACCAAGCTGGGTCCGGAAGAGATCACTCGCGACATCCCGAATGTCGGTGAGGAGGCTCTGCGCAATCTCGACGAGGCCGGCATCGTTGCCGTCGGTGCCGAGGTCGCTGCCGGTGATATCCTGGTCGGCAAGGTGACGCCGAAGGGCGAGAGCCCGATGACGCCGGAAGAAAAGCTTCTGCGCGCCATTTTCGGTGAGAAGGCGTCCGACGTTCGCGATACCTCCCTGCGCATGCCGTCCGGTGCAACCGGTACGGTCGTTGAAGTGCGTGTCTTCAACCGTCACGGCGTTGACAAGGACGAGCGCGCGATTTCGATCGAGCGTGAGGAAATCGAACGTCTCGGCAAGGACCGGGATGACGAGCTCCACATCCTCGAGCGCAATATCTATCAGCGTCTCGGCGACCTGCTGCTGGGCAAGACGGCGGTTTCCGGACCGCGCGGCTTTGCCAAGGGCGAGGTCACTGTTGATGCGCTCGACGAGACCCCGCGCAGCCAGTGGTGGCGCATTGGTCTGGACGACGAGAAGGCGATGGGTGAAGTCGAAGCACTGCAGAAGCAGTACGAAGACTCCAAGGCCCGCCTGGACCGTCGCTTCGAGGACAAGGTCGACAAGCTGCAGCGTGGCGATGAAATGCCGCCGGGCGTCATGAAGATGGTCAAGGTCTTTGTTGCCGTGAAGCGCAAGCTTCAGCCGGGTGACAAGATGGCTGGTCGCCACGGTAACAAGGGTGTCATTTCCAAGATCAACCCGATCGAGGACATGCCGTTCCTCGCCAATGGTGAAGCCGTTGACATCGTTCTCAACCCGCTGGGCGTTCCGTCCCGCATGAACGTCGGTCAGATCCTTGAGACTCACCTGGGTTGGGCCTGTAAGGGCCTGGGCGCCCAGATCGGCGAGGCCTACGAGGCCTACAAGCGTGATGGCAATATCCAGACGCTGACGACCGAGCTGAAGCGGGCGTATGGCGAGGATGCCGAGCTGCCGGAAACCGAAGAGGAACTGGCCGAGCTGGGCCAGAACCTCAAGAACGGTGTTCCGATCGCAACGCCGGTCTTCGACGGTGCGCGTGAGCCGGATGTGGCTGACATGCTCGAGCTGGCTGGCTTTGATCGTTCCGGTCAGTCGACCCTGTATGATGGTCAGACGGGTGAGCCCTTCCGCCGCAAGGTCACGGTGGGCGTCAAGCACCTGCTCAAACTGCACCACCTGGTCGACGACAAGATCCACGCTCGCTCGATTGGCCCGTACTCCCTCGTCACCCAGCAGCCGCTGGGCGGTAAGGCGCAGTTCGGTGGCCAGCGCTTCGGTGAGATGGAGGTCTGGGCACTGGAAGCATACGGTGCAGCGTACACGCTGCAGGAGATGCTGACGGTGAAATCGGACGACGTTGCTGGCCGGACCAAGGTCTACGAGGCAATCGTCCGTGGCGACGATACCTTCGAAGCCGGTGTCCCGGAGAGCTTCAACGTTCTCGTCAAGGAAATGCGTTCGCTCGGCCTCAACGTCGAACTGAAGAACGGCTAAGGCAATCAATTTCGCGGGGCGGTTCGCCGTCCCGCAAACCCCTTATGGGAGTGATGACATGAACAACGACGTCATGAACATCTTCAATCCGGCTGCCGAAGGCCCGTCTTTCGACCGGATCCGCATCGCACTCGCCAGCCCGGAGAAAATCCTCTCCTGGTCCTTCGGTGAAGTGAAGAAGCCGGAAACCATCAACTACCGGACATTCAAGCCGGAACGTGATGGCCTGTTCTGTGCCCGCATCTTCGGTCCTGTGAAGGATTACGAATGTCTGTGCGGCAAGTACAAGCGTATCAAGTACAAGGGCATCGTCTGCGAGAAGTGCGGCGTTGAAGTGACCCTGGCCCGCGTACGTCGCGAGCGCATGGGCCACATCGAGCTGGCCGCTCCGGTTGCTCACATCTGGTTCCTGAAATCCCTGCCGTCGCGGATCGCCATGATCCTCGACATGGCGCTCAAGGACGTCGAGCGTGTTCTCTACTTCGAGAACTATGTCGTCATCGAGCCGGGCCTGACGCCGCTGCAGCCGTTCCAGCTTCTCTCCGAAGAAGAATATATGGACGCGC
>JAYZXG010000074.1:0-4949 GCA_036141435.1 Pseudomonadota bacterium
CCCGCGGCCGCCAGAGGCAAAGAGCGCTTCCTGGCGTCCGGTTTCCAGGTCGTAGAGATAGGTGGTCGCCTGGCCTTCAAGGAAAGACACATAGGTGATTTCCTGGGCACTCGGAGAGAAGTTGGGCAGCAGGGCCATGTAGGAACGGTCCGTCAGGAAGGACGGATTGGCGCCATCCTGGTCCATGATCGCCAGCTGGTGCAGGGTTTCCCCATCAACGCCGCGGCCCTCCGCGACATAGACGATACGGGTGTCGAAATAGCCCTGTTCGCCGGTCAGACGCTGGTAGACCGCATCGGCAACCTTGTGCGCCACCCGGCGCCAGTTTTCAGGTGCCGTGACGTATTGCACGCCCAGCATCTGCGTTTCCAGGCGCGTATCCCAGAGCCGGAAAGCGACCAGAAGACGCCCGTCAGCCTGTTCCGTGATCCGGCCTACCAGAAGCGCGGACGCATTGAT
Organism: Pseudomonadota bacterium; assembly: GCA_036141435.1. Taxonomy (GTDB): domain Bacteria; phylum Pseudomonadota; class Alphaproteobacteria; order Caulobacterales; family Maricaulaceae; genus Maricaulis. Next base: position 460 of record JAYZXG010000074.1, read on the forward strand.
CACGCGCCAGTCGGAGAAGCGCGGGCGCAGATCGATATTCTCGATGTCTTCGATATAGGCGCCCTGATCGATCGGCGCGAACAGGCCCGAGCTGGCCAGGTCATTGGTGATCACCCGGGTGATATCGGCACCGCGTTCCGCCAACCCTTCGTCAACACTGATGAAATTCGGCAGGGCAACAGGCAGCGGATCAAGGTTGCCCTCGGTAATGTCCACTCTCAGAGGCTCTTGCGCGTGGGCGGCCACAGGGGCAGCGATCGCCGCGATGAGCACTAGAATTGAGGCAAGCAGGCGGGTCATCATCTCGCTCCGGTTCAAAAATCAGTTGCCGTATAAGGACGGCGCGAAATTGGCCGTAATTTGACGCCACTCGGAATATTGTTCCGGTGGCAGCGGGTAAGGCGCACACACAGAGGCCGCACGCAAGGCGCGCTCACCGGCCACTCGCAGATAGGGATTGGGTGAACTGAGAATACGTCCCTGGTCCACCAGACGAGGCGGGCCGACCAGTTCGCCATTGCGATCAAGCGACAACTCGACTTCAACGGCCAGCTCGTCCGGATGCGGCGCATCCAGCGAGTTGCGCCAGCACCGTGCGAGATGATTCTGCAGGATGACCTGCAAGGTCGCGGTATTGCTCTCGCCATTGCCGACGGCACGCCGACGGTCGCCAGCCTCATTGGCCTGCTCTTCGCGGGCTTCGTTCACCGTCGCCGCGAGATTATCCAGATTGTCAAAGAAACTCGGCTCAGCCGGCTCCGGGTCCGGCTCGGGCTCTTGTCGACGCGGTTCTTCCCGCACCGGTTCGGGTTCCGGCTCTGGCTCAGGCTCGGGGGTCGGATCTTCCTCCACCGGCTCCGGCGTGATCACGGCGGGTTCCGGCTCCGGCGCAGGCTCGGGCTGGGGTGCCGGCGCCGGATCATTGATCTCGTCCTCAAGCGTCGGCTCGTCCTCGACCGGTTCCTCGATGATCTCTTCTTCCGGCTCCGGTTCAGGCTCGGGGGCCGCCGCGGTCACATTGGTGGTCTCGGCCAGCGTGACCAGCTCGATCGGGACATAGGGCGTCGTTTCGAGCAGCTGGGCTGCACGAGGCAAATAGATCACGCCAGCCGCGATAAAGCCGGCATGAACCACAAGCGAAACGACAAGACCGCGCAACGGGTTAGCCCTCCACGGGGTCCGTGATCACCTGAACACGCGTAAAGCCCGCCGCCTGGATATCTCCCAGCACCTGGGCGATATGTTGGCCATTGGCGGACGCGTCCCAGCGATAGGCCACCGGGTGATCGGTTCCGGATGCGGCGATGGCACGCAGACGTGCGCTCAGCTCACCCAGTTCCACTTCAGTCTCCTGGAGATAGATCGTGCCCTGGGCGGTCAGCGTGACGGTGATCGGCTCCTCGATGGCGGGGAGCTGCTGCGCCTCCGTCTCCGGCATGTCGATCTCGATGCCGACCGTAAGCAGCGGCGCTGTCACCATGAAGACGATCAGAAGGACCAGCATGACGTCGACAAACGGCGTCACATTGATTTCGGCCTTGGGCTTCCAGCGCGCTCTGCCGCGTCCGCCCCCGCCGCTATCGAGTGATACGGCCATGGCTATTTGCCTTCCCGGTCAGCGAGCGCGGACAGCTCGTCGACAAAGCCGTCAAGGCGCGCGCCATACTTGCCGATATTGGCCGACAGGGCGTTGAAGAAGATCACGGCCGGGATGGCAGCCAGCAGGCCCAGCGCCGTCGCAAAAAGCGCCTCGGCGATACCCGGTGCTACAACGGCCAGATTGGTGTTCTGCTCTGCGGCGATGGCGCGGAAGGCATTCATGATGCCCCAGACCGTACCGAACAGGCCCACAAAGGGCGCCGCCGATGCGATTGTCGCCAGGATGCCCAAACCGCCTTCGGCATTGTTGAGCTGACGGCTGGCTTCGGCGCCTGCAGCCTTGGCCACACGACCGCCGGGCGCTGCTCCTTTCCACTCCCGCAGCCCGGCTGCGAAAGTGTGGCTGAACGGATCGCGCGGATTTTTCGCGAACTGGTCCGCCAGCGCGTCCAGCGACCGACCAGACCAGAACTCGCGCTCGAACGCCTTGGATTTCGAATGCAGACCGCGCATCTGCAGCGATTTGTCGACCGCAATGGCCCAGGACCAGATCGACATGAAGGCGAGGATCGCCATCACACCCTTGACCACCCAGTCTGCACGCATGAACAGGTCATAGAAGGAAAACCCCTCCACGGCCTGGGCGACATCAACCACACTTGTTTCCATGAGTGTATTCCTTGGCTGCGTTCCGTCACAACGCGTCGGACACGCGACGCAACTCTTAATCTCTACCCGGCGTGCCGCGCGCCTCCCCCAATGCTCGCGTCCAGGCGGGACTGCCTATGACGCAGAAATGCGGCAAATTTCTGAAGTGATAGCACAAGACAATCACCGAGTTGCAGACCCTTATCGCATCAGGCGAGAATTAATCTCTGCAACCCGTTACAGGGGCATAAAACTTCGGTCATTTCCGGCCGGCCGCTGGTGATCCGAACATTCGGCGATATCCCAGTGCTCCACGATTTTCCCCTCCTCGACCCGGAACAGGTCGCAGGCACGGTATTCGCCGCCGCGAAAATCGATGATCGAGAAGATCGCCGCATAATCTCCCTGCGCGACAATGTCGGAAATGCAGACGTATCTGAGCGGATCGGGCCGGCTCATTTCCTGTCTCAGGAAGTCGACGAAACCGCTAAAAGACGGCTCCATATAGGGATTGTAGGAGCGAAACTTCTCAACATCGAGCCAGTCACGGCACGCGTCGGCATCTCCCGACAGGAACACGGCTTTGGCGAACCCCATCACGAACGCGCGTGTCCGCGAGGCATCCGCTGTCAGATCGATGGAGCCCGTGCCGGCCACGCGGGTGCGATCGGGATTGATCCGGGGAACATTACGATTGGTGATCTGGTGGACGATGTTGGCGCGCCCGCCCTGGTCCGTGTTCAGGAGGCTCATCGTCACCCAGTCGACCATGTCGCTGGCGCGCTGGCGCACCTGCAGGAAAAGCTGCTGCTTTTCCTGAAATGCGCGCACAACCTCGAACTCGAAGTTCGGCGGCGCCATCGCCTCGCCACCACGCTGCGTCGTCTGCGCGGCCAGAAGCTGCAAAATGTCGGTGTTTCCCGAACCCATCTCGATACGGCCTCCCCCAAAGCCAATATCGAACGTAAAGACTTCTTGTTAAGAGTCTAGCGGGATGACGAAATCCTGCCAGCGGCTCGCCATTTCGCGGGGCGGACGCTTTACCGCGCCATCGAGAGAGATGCAGACCGCCTGAACGTCAGCCGATGCGATCAGGGTTTCATCCCGCATCAGACGTTGCTCGATCATGAGACGAGCGCCCTTCTGCGGGCGGAACAAGGTCTCCACGATCAAGGCGTCATCGACACGGGCAGCGACCGCGAACTCGATTGACATGCGCCGCACGGCGAACGCCAGCGGGTCCTCCGCCTGGGCCAGTTCGGAATGATGGATGCCCAGGCTGCGCAGGCTGTCCGTGCGGCCGCGCTCGAAGAAGTGGAGATAGCGCGCGTGGTAGACCACGCCGGAAAAGTCCGTGTCCTCGTAATAGACCCGGACAGGCAGGCGATGGACCTTGTCTTCGCCGAACACGCCGGCGGTCGGCTTCAAACTCATTTTCCGCCTCCGAAGAGATCCACATCCACCGATTTGGGTGCGGCAATGCCCATGTGATCCCACGCTCTGGGAGCCGCCATTCGCCCCCGCGGCGTTCGCTGGATGCTCACCTTAAGCGGACTCGCCTGGGGCCTGATGGTGATCATCATGTAGCCCCGCTGTCCGCAGGCTCTGAGAAAGCGCCTAGCGGGAATCGAACCCGCAACTTCAGCTTGGGAAGCTGACGTGATACCACTTCACCACAGGCGCGACGTCGGTCCCGCATTCTAATCAATCCAACTCTTACGAATCAGCCACCAATGTAGCCGCCGCTGCCATTTAGACAGCCGGTAAGCGGACAGATCGGCAGACGCACCAAAATCCAGCACGTGGAAAACAGATCTTACCGACGCCGCAACCCGAACTGCATTAGACAGTTACAGGTGTTTGGGGTTCATAAAATTACAGCGGACGGCGCGAACTGGTATCGAACTTGCCGCACTCCGTAAGGTACAAGTTGTTCAGACACGCGGGGCAGAACCTTGATCGTATCACCCTCTATCCTGATTACGGACGATGACCCGGTTTTTCGGGACACTGTCTGCGGAGTGCTTGAGCCGGACGGATTTCACACGTTGGTGGCCAGTTGCGGTGAAGAGGCTTGCGAGATTATTCAAAGCGAAGAGGTTCACGTCGCGCTGCTGGACATGCACATGCCGCGACTGACGGGCCTGGAAACACTGCGGCTGGTCAAACAATTCAAGGCGCTGCTACCGGTCATCTTGATGTCGGCGCGATTGGACGAAGCAATTCGAGCCGAGGCCCAGCGG
>JAYZXG010000075.1:0-3784 GCA_036141435.1 Pseudomonadota bacterium
GTGACCAACCAGATGGCAAGCACAACCAAATTTAACATGACCTTGCGTGACGCAGGCCAGTTCAGATTGGCCAGGTCTTTCGCTGCTGCGATCTGTGCCGCGGAATTTGCTTTAAACTCGTACTTGCTCATGGAGCCCCCACAACTGAGAGCTCAACCAACAGATATCCGCGCAAAGTGTCAATTCCCACTTCGCTGCGCCTGCCCCTCTTGCCAGCGTTCGTTGAACTGTTTGCGGAAGGCCGCGAACTCGCCCGCCTTGATCGCTTCGCGCATGCGCCGCGTCAGGTCCTGAAAGTAGGCGATATTGTGCCAGCTCAGGAGCATGGCGGAAAGATATTCGCCAGACCGGAAGAGGTGATTGAGATAGGCCTTTGAATAATCGCGGCTGGCCGGACAGTTGAGCTCGGGCATCAGCGGGCTGTCATCATCGACGAATTCGGCGCGCTTGATATTGATCGGGCCCCAGTCGGACCAGGCCTGCCCATGACGACCGGAACGGGTCGGCAGGACGCAGTCGAACATGTCGACACCGCGCGCCACGGATTCGACCAGGTCAATCGGCTTGCCCACGCCCATCAGATAACGCGGCCGCGCGGTCGGCAGGTGCGGTGTGGTGTAGTCGAGGACTTCACACATCACTTCAAATCCCTCGCCTACCGCGAGTCCGCCAATGGCATATCCGTCATACCCGGTTTCGATGGAACGCTCGGCGCTTTCGCGGCGCAGGTTTTCAAACACCGATCCCTGGACAATGCCGAACAGTGCCTGGGTATCGCGGGTGCCAAAGGCCTGTTTGGAGCGCGCGCCCCAGCGCAAGGAGAGTTCCATGGAGGCACGGGCCTCTTCTTCCGAACAGCCAAAGGGGGTGCACTCGTCCAGCTGCATGGAAATATCAGCACCCAACAGGTCCGACTGGATCTCGATCGAGCGCTCCGGCGTCAGATTGTGTTCGGATCCGTCGATGTGGGAGCGGAACTTCACCCCCTCCTCGGTCATTTTGCGGAGCTTGGAGAGAGACCAGACCTGGAAACCGCCACTATCGGTCAGCATCGGACCCTGCCAGGTCGAGAATTTATGCAGGCCGCCCAGGCGCTTCACCCGCTCGGCGCCGGGACGCAGCATGAGGTGATAGGTATTGCCCAGGATGATATCCGCGCCGGTCGCCTTGACCTGGTCCATATACAGCGCCTTGACCGTCGCCGCCGTGCCCACAGGCATGAAGGCCGGGGTCTGGATGTCGCCGTGCGAGGTGGAAAGCGTGCCACAGCGCGCCGCGCCGTCGGTTGCATGGATGGTGTAGGGAAAAGCCGTCATGGCGGGGCTTCTAGTCCGCATTCGTGCAAAGCGGAAGGCGTCTCGTTCATGTTTGCCTCAGCCGCACGGGAATATGTGCTAGGTTATTCGCTCGTCAGGGGAGGAAATCATGAGCGTCATTCTTATCGCGGCCACCTTGTTCGCCGCTGATCTCGACCAGTCCAGCAGCATGGCCACCGGCCGGCGCACCTACGAGCCCGTACGGACCCAGGTTGATCCGCCTTCCCTGCAAATGGAAACAGGCGCCACCGAACAGTTTCCCGGCGTGGACTGGCTGGCCGGCCAGCCCCTGGTCGAATTCCCGGGGGTCGACTGGAGCCATGTCCAGATCCGCCGCGTTGGCGCCAATGCCTTCCCCGGCGTGGACTGGCAGCCGGTGGGTCGGTGCCTGACCGCACAGGGCGAGACCGCAACCGTTCTGCGCGGTACGCGCGGTGGCAACCGGGAGGCCCGCGAACATGTCAGTGTGGTCTACGAGAAAATCGCAGTTGACTATGATGATGGCGGCGGGGCCGTCTCTGCGGAAGACAACTGGCTGAACCGACCAACCCGGGACCGCTCGGATAGCGAAAGCATTGTCGGTGAGCGTGGTATCGTTGGCGAACGTGGGATCGTCGGTGAACGCGGGATCGTTGGCGAACGCGGCATCGTCGGTGAACGCGGCATCGTTGGCGAACGGGGCATCGTCGGAGAGCGCGGCATTGTCGGCGAGCGGGGCGCGCCTGCCGAAGCCACAACATCAGGCCGGGGGTCTCGCAATGTCCTGCGCACCCGTACCCGGTCCGTCACCATCCAGAATGCCGGCAACCTGCCATCCTGTGAACGCTAGGCCCGCTCCAGCAGACACGCATCGCCATAGGAGTAGAAACGATACTCCTCGGCGATGGCGTGGGCATAGGCCTTCTGCATGACATCCAGCCCGCTCATCGCGCTGACCAGCATGAACAGCGTGGATTTGGGCAGGTGGAAATTGGTCATCAGTGCGTCGGCGATACGGAACTCATAGCCCGGTGTAATGAAGATATCCGTGTCCCGGCTGCTGGCCGCGACCTGCCCCGGTCCGGTCGCCAGGCTCTCGATGGTGCGCAGGGCCGTCGTTCCTACCGGGATTACCCGGCGGCCTTCTGCCTTGGCCTGGTTGATCTGTGCAGCCGCCGCGTCGGAAATCGTGCACCATTCCGAATGCATGGCGTGGTCGTCCGTGTCATCGGCCTTGACGGGCAGAAAGGTTCCGGCCCCCACATGCAGGGTGACATGGACCATCTCGACACCGCGATCCTTGAGCGCCTGCAACAAGCGCTCCGTGAAATGAAGACCGGCGGTCGGCGCGGCGACGCTCCCCTCCTCGCGCGCGAACAAGGTCTGGTAATCCTCATTGTCCTGTTCGTCGACGCCGCGCTTGCGGGCGATATACGGCGGCAGGGGCGGCACGCCGGTCGCTGCAATCGCCTCGTCCAACAGGGCGCCCGAGTGATCAAACCGCAACAGCGTGTCACCGCCCTCTGACTTGCGCTCGACGCGGGCCGTCAGTTCTCCGAACCGGATCGTGTCGCCTTCGCGAATTCGCTTGGCCGGACGGATGAAGGCCCGCCAGGCATCGGCCGCTTCACGCTTGTGCAGATTGACTTCCAGCGAAACATCCCCGCCGCCGCCATGGTCGCGGGCCGGCCGTACCCCGTCCAGGGCTGCCGGGATGACCTTGGTGTCATTGAACACCATCAGATCGCCGGGCTGCAGCACGTCGGGCAGATCCCGAACGCCCCGGTCGGCCAGCGCGCCATCCGCAGAAACGTGCAACAGCCGCGCAGCATCGCGGGGGCGCGCGGGGCGAAGCGCAATGCGCGCCTCGGGAAGCTCGAAGTCGAAGTCAGTTACTTTCATGCCGCACCGTCTATCTTTCGCCAAACTTGTCGGCAACACGGGAACGCGAATTCTCTGCACATGGAGTGTTGCATGACATGGTTCCGCGCGACCCTGTTGTTGGCAGGCTGTGGCCTGGTCGTGGTGACCGGCTTGTGCCTTGCGGGGAAATTTGGCGCACCGACCGACACGTTCAACCATCTCTGGCCCGTATGGATGGTATTTGCGATCGCGCTGCTGGTGATCACGCTGCTGGTCCGACAGCTTGCCCTGGCCGCCACCACAACCCTCTGCATCACCCTGCTGGCGGCAATCGCCATGGATACGCGCGACATCCCGCAGGCGCAGGGCCAGCGCGACATTCGCATTCTCAGCCATAACCTCTGGGGGTCGACCCGTGCCGCGGCAGGGCTGGTGCAGCTTGTCGCCGCGACCGAGCCGGATGTCATCGCCCTGCAGGAGGCGTTCAACCACCTCAACCCGATCCTTGACCAGCTGGAGAGCGAGTATCCCTATTTCAGCCGATGCCGCTGGGAATCCACGCGGATCTACAGCCGCCTGCCGATCCATGGGTCCGGATGCCTGCGCCGCCGACCAGCCATCAACCC
>JAYZXG010000076.1:0-5527 GCA_036141435.1 Pseudomonadota bacterium
AATCCGATTGACGTTGTATGCGCCGGCCAGGCTTGCGAGCGCCGCCTCGTTCAGGGTCAGGGCATCACGCGCGCTGAGCAGGGCCTCGCCCTCTTCCGGCACAAACATCGGGGTCAGTGCATTGGAAAAATTCTGCGCCTCCCAGGCCTCACGCCAGACATTGTCTTCCCAAAGCAGGAACTGCCCGCCCTCGTTGAAAATCGGCAGCACCATGGTCGGCCGGGACTGGGCCTCGACATAGGGAACGCCATAATTCGAGAAGATCCGCTCGACTACACGTGGATCAAAGCTGATCGTCAAATCGGCCAGGTAGCGGGTCGCACTGCGCTGCTCATTCTGGATCTCGATGCCTGAAATCATTTCCGCGACCACACTCAGATCGAGCGCGTTGTCCTGCACCATCTCACCGAACTCGTTCATGCGCGGCGTGAAATCAAAAGCCGTCTCAAACCGGTCTTCCTCAAGCGTCAGGCGCTCGATCAACCGGTGAACCGCCAGTTCCTGGCCCTGGCGCATGGCCTCGGTCTGAGCCGTCAGCGCATTGTCTGCACTGGCGTCAATGGCGACATTTGTCACTGTGTAGGGGTCATCGGCCTGCGCAATGGAAAACGCGGCTACGGTCAGGCAGATGGCAGAAACAATAGAACGCACGTTGAGCTCCCATGGCGTTGGTTCAGTGCACTATACCGCGACACTGTCACGCGTGAAGCCCATGACTTGCGTTGAAAGCCGCTTTGCACTGTACTCCGCGCAATTTTTACAGGGTCAGGGAATCAGCATGTCCAGCAACGGGACTTCCTCCACATCCAAGGGACTGACGTACGCAGACAGCGGTGTCGATATTGATGCCGGCGACGCGCTGGTCGACCGTATCAAACCGCTGGCGGCATCCACCCGCCGTCCGGGCGCGGCTGCGGACCTGGGCGGGTTCGGCGGTGCCTTTGACCTCAAGGCCGCCGGGTATGACGACCCGATCCTAATTTCCGGGACTGACGGCGTTGGGACCAAGCTGAAACTGGCCATTGCCACGGGCAAGCTGGACAGCGTGGGTATCGACCTGGTGGCCATGTGCGTGAACGACATCCTCGCCCAGGGCGCTGAACCGCTCTTCTTCCTCGACTATCTGGCCACATCCAAGCTGGACCCGTCGCGTGGGGCCGACATCGTCTCCGGCATCGCAGCGGGCTGCCGCGAAAGCGGGTGTGCGCTGATTGGCGGTGAAACGGCCGAGATGCCGGGCATGTATGACGGCGATGATTTCGACCTTGCCGGATTTGTCGTAGGTGCGGCCGAACGCGGCCGACTTCTCCCCGATCACGACCGCATGCAAGCCGGCGATGTCCTCATCGGGCTCGCCTCCTCCGGCGTGCATTCGAACGGGTATTCCCTGGTCCGCAAGGTCGTGGAAGTTTCCGGTCTCGACTGGAACGATGAGGCGCCGTTCGCGCCCGGGCAGACGCTGGGCGAAGCACTGCTGGCCCCGACCCGTCTCTATGTGAAATCCTGTCTGCCCCTGATCAAGTCCGGCCTCGCCAACGGCCTGGCCCACATCACCGGCGGCGGTCTGGTGGAAAATCCGCCACGCATGACACCCGATCATCTGGTTCCGGTGATCGACTACACCAGTTTCGAGCTGCCGGCCGTGTTCAAGTGGATCGAGGAAACCGGCGGTGTCGCCCGCGAGGAAATGCACCGGACCTTCAATTGCGGCATCGGCATGCTGATCAGCGTCGCCGCATCTGACGCCGACGCGGCCCTCTCGAAACTTGCAGAAGCCGGCGAGACCGGCTTGATTGTCGGTACGCTCCAGTCGGCCTGACCCGGCACGAAAAGAGATCAAGATGGCGAAGACCAAGATCGCCGTGCTCATTTCCGGGCGCGGCTCGAACATGCAGGCAATTGTCGAAGCGGCCGCGGCAGAGGACTACCCGGCCGAGATTGCACTCGTCGTCTCCAATAACCCGGATGCGGCCGGTCTCGCATGGGCGGCTGAGCGCGGCATCGAGACAGAAGTGCTCAATCATCGTGAGTTCGAGACCCGCGAGGCGTTCGAAAAAGCGCTCGACACGCTGATCCGGCTTTATGGCGCACGCATCGTCTGCCTCGCCGGTTTCATGCGCATCCTGACGCCGTATTTCACCGAGAAATGGCGGGACCTCCTGATCAATATCCACCCGTCTCTCCTGCCCTCCTTCAAGGGCCTGCACACGCATGAACGCGCCCTGGAAGCCGGTGTGCGCATTCACGGCTGCACCGTGCACTATGTGCGCCCGGAGATGGATGACGGTCCGATCATCGGCCAGGCCGCGGTTCCGGTCCTGCACGGTGACACCCCGGATGCGCTGGCAGCGCGCGTGCTGGAAGCCGAACACCAGCTCTACCCGCAATGCATCGCCCTGGCCTGCTCCGGCAAAGCGCGCGTCGCGGGCGAACGCGTCCGCCTGCAAGTGCGCGAATTCGGTGCCGACTTGCTGATGAACCCGCACGACTAGAGCGATGCGTATCACCGACACATTGGTGATCGACGAGGCGGAAATCGAAGAGCGTTACATGCGCGCCTCCGGTGCCGGCGGTCAGCATGTGAACAAGACCGAGAGCGCGATCCAGTTACGCTTCAACGCGCTGGAAAACAGGGCGCTGACCGCAGATCAGAAAACGCGGCTGAAAAAACTCGCCGGCTCTCGCATGACCCTGGGGGGTGAAATACTGATCAGGGCCGAAAACTCGAGGTCACGCGAACGCAATCGGGCAGAGGCGCGCGAACGCTTGCGCAGGCTGATCGAGCGCTGTCTGACCGCACCGAAACCGCGCAAGAAATCCCGTCCCAGCCTCGCCTCGGTCCGTCGCCAGAAAGAGGCCAAGATGCACCGCTCCGGCCTCAAGGCGTCGCGCCGCAAGCCGGCTTCCGACGACTAGCCGAACACGCGTCGCAAGATCGATGAAGCCTGGCCCAGCGGATCACGGCGAATGGCGCGCTCCTCCTGTCCGACATAGTAGAAAACACCGTCCAGGGCCTTGTCGACGGCATGGTCGGACAAGCGTCCGGCCAGGTCGTCAGTGGAGGCGCCGCCCAGGCCAAACCGGCCGAGCAGGGAGTTGCCGCGATTGATGTGTGGCTCGATACGATCGAGCGCGCGGTAAACGCCGGCCGAATTCATCGCAGACTGCATGTGCGGCTCCAGCGCCCGTTCGAGACGGGGGCCGGATGATCGTCGCAGATATTCCGTGGCAGCGGTATCGGAGCCGCGCACAATGCCAACCGCATCGCTGACGCTCATGTCGCGAACCGCGGACACAAAGATATCGCGCGCAGCCGGCATGGCCGCCTCGGCGGCACGATTGAGCCCCAGTTCCAGATCATCGATGGCCCCAGACATGCCCACCCGGCGCAGGGTGGACTGGATTGATGCGACCTGTCGCGGAAGCGGGATGCGGACTTGTGGGTCGCCCCAAAAGCCGTCGCGGCGCCCAAGCCGGGTCGTCGCCAGTCGCGCCGCCTGGTCCAGCGCCGTTCGCAGGCCGCGCGCGGCCTGACCATGGCTGAGACTTTGGGCCGAAGCCGGGAAACTCGCCAGGGCGGCGAGGCTGGAAAGCAAAAATACGCGACGGTCCATGAACGCCCCCGAAACTGTCTACGCCAACTCTGACGCGATCACCGCGTCAATCTCTGCCAGATGTCTAGCAATTGCATCCTGAGGCAAAAATGAACCGATGAAACTATTGCGCGCCAGGGTGATAATTTCGCCAGCCGTCAGCCCGACCGCTTCCGCGGTCCGCCGGAAGTTGTCATTCACATAGCCGCCGAAATAGGCGGGGTCATCGGAATTGCAGGTCGCCACCAGCCCGAGCTCCAGCATGCGCTTCAGCGGGTGATCTTCCAGTCGTTCGACACCGCACAGGCGCAGATTGGACAGCGGGCATACGGTCAGTGCCATCTTGCTGTCGACCAGGCGCTGAACCAGCGCCGTATCTTCCAGGGCCCTGTTGCCATGATCGACACGGTCGATCTGCAACAGGTCGAGGGCTTCATAAATATAGGCGGGAGGCCCCTCTTCACCGGCATGAGCCACACGCTTCAGGCCGAGCTCGCCCGCCCGCGCAAACACGCGTTCGAATTTCGACGGCGGATGTCCCATTTCCGAGGAGTCCAGGCCCACACCGTCAATTCGCTCGAGATGTCCCATGGCCTGCTCGAGAGTCTCGAAAGCTGCGTCCTCGGACAAGTGGCGCAGGAAGCACATGATCAGCTGGGAGGTCATCCCCCAACGGCTTTCCGCCTCGTCCAGCGCCCGTGTCAGCCCGTCAATCACGGTCGCAAAGGCGATCCCGCGTTCCGTATGCCCCTGAGGATCGAAGAAGATCTCGACGTGACGGACATTGTCGGCGTGCGCCCGCTCCAGATAGGCCCAGGTGAGGTCAAAGAAATCCTGCTCGGTCTGCAGCACGTTCATGCCGACATAGTAGATATCCAGGAAGTCCTGCAGATTCGAGAATTCATAAGCCGCGCGGATCTCGTCCACCGTCTTGTAAGGCAGCTCGATACCGTTTCGCTGCGCCAGGGCCATCATCAGTTCAGGCTCAAGCGAGCCCTCGATATGGAGATGAAGTTCAGCCTTGGGCAGGCGCGCGATCAGATCATTGAGTGCAGACATGAGGTGCTTTCTGTTGGAAAGGATAGAAAATGCGCCGAGCGGGCAGAGCTGGCAAGACCTGGCTAGTCGCCCCCAAGGCAGGCCTCCAATGTCGCCGGGTTGGTAATCGGCGCGCACACTTCGCGCACGCCCGCCAGGTCCCCGCGCCCGGACAGGACCGCCGCCAGTCCCGTCAAGGCGATCGGATTGAGTGGATCCCATTGCAGAACACGCCGATACCAGCGCTCCGCAGTCGCAGCGTCACCGCGCTGGCGATAGCTGTGCGCGACCGAAAGGCCGGTGTCGGAATACCAGGGCCGCACCAGGACGGCCTGGCGTTCATAGACACGGCTCATCGCCTCGAAGGCCAGCTCCATGTGGGCGAGTGCAAGGTCGGGCTGTCCTTGATGACCATAAAGGTCGGACAGGTTGATAAAGGCTTCCCAGGCATCCGGGTCCAGCGTGGCGGCCCGGTCATAACTGCGGATCGCGGCGGCGATCTCTCCCTGAGCGGACTGCACGAGACCGAGCGCACGATGACCAAGCGCGTAGGCCGGATCCTCGACAATGGCGGCCTCGGCGTATTGCCGCGCCTGCGCAAGCGCGGAGATCGCTGCCGGAGTTTGTGTCCGACCATTGGCCAGGGCTGTCCGGATCCGCGAGCGCAGCCCCAGCTCTTCCCAATCACCGTCCGACCAACGGATGACGTGCTGGGTCAGGGTGTTGGCCAGCCCGGCCAGCGCCGGCGCAGAGTGCGGGTTATCCTGAACCGCCTCGCGATACAGTCGCTGGGCTGCTGCATTATCCGTGGCGGTAAACTGGTAATAGAACTCATCGGCCCGGGCGAGACGCTGCCCCTCCTCGTCTGACCCGACCGGGCCTGACGGGCTCGGCAT
>JAYZXG010000077.1:0-4089 GCA_036141435.1 Pseudomonadota bacterium
GGTGCGGTCAATCTTGCTGCGCTCTCCGGTCCGGTGAGCGGGCAGGGTGGGCTGGCGGTCAACCTCCAGGCGGCGGCGTCCGGGCCGATCCTGCGCCTGGATGGCGGTCTGGCCGCAGCGCAGATCGACGTGTCGGGGCTGGTCCTCGACCATCCGGAACTTGTCATCCAGTCCACCCGCAACGCGGCAGGCGCGGTCTCGGCCCGCTGGGGGCTGCGCGGCGGCGCCCTCGGCCGGACGCTGGACCTGTCCGGAGCGCTGGCCCATGCAGGCCCCCTAACCCGGCTGGAGATCGCCGATGCCCGCTGGGGCGATGTGCGGGGTTCGGGCCAGCTGGACCTCAGTGGCGAGGCGCTGAGCGCCACTCTGACGGCGTCGGAAGCCGGGCTGTTCGAGACATCGTTTGCCTATGACGCTCCGCTCGCGCACCTGATGACGGGACAGGTTGAAGGGCAGGTCAGCTTGCCGGCGCGACTGATCCCGGGTGGAAGTCTCGCGGCCTCGGGCCTGCGCCTGTCCGGGCGTCCGGATCATATCCAGCTCGACGGCACGCTGGCGGGGGCGCTGGGCGCCGATTTCCGGTTTGCCCTGCCCGGTCATGTCTCGCTGGGCGAGGATGGCGTGCGGGGGCAACTCAACCTGTCGGGCCGCTGGGGACAGACCGAGATCCGCGCGGTCGAGCCCGTTCCCTTCGCCCTCGGTCCGGCGCAAGCGCGCGGCGTGCTGCAGCTGGGCGCCGGTGAGCTGGCGTTCGATCTGTCCGCTGATACGGCGCAGTTCAATGCCCGCGATATTCCTGCTGACCTGCTGGGTTATGTGCGTGCGGTCCCCGACCTGACAGGCCTGATTTCGGCCCGGCTTCAGTTCGAACGCGGCACGGCCCACTGGCAAGGGGGCGGCGAGATCGAGGTCCGCGACCTGACGGCGCGTCATGATGCGGCGGCTCCGGTGCTGCAGGCCCGGACCCTGCTGCAGGTCGATGGCTTTAACCGGATCGAGACCACGGTCACCGGCGAGGCGCTGGACCTGTACGGGCTCGCCGAGGAAGACGACGGTGCGCTGACCGGGCGGATACGCGTTGATGGCGAGATCGCGCCGCTTGCCGAATTACTGTTGCCGCCAACCGTGAAGCTGTCGGGTGCGCTGGCGGCAGACCTGGTGCTGGACGGCCAGCTTGATGCCCCGCGGGTCAATGGCCTTGCTACGCTCACCGATGGCCAGGTTCTCTCGGGGACATATGGCGCCAGTTTTGACGATATCCGGATCGAGGCGGAATTCACCGGAGACGGCCTCGACCTGCCGGTTGTCAGCATGACCGATGGAGGCCGCGGACGCGCGACAGGCACCGGCGCGTTCCAGCTGGGCGCGCAGGGCGGGTATCAGGGCGCGGCCGAACTGGACATGACAAACATGCGCCTTTTGTCGCTGCCCGAACTGGACATGGTGTTGAGCGGTGAAACCCGCCTCACATCGACGGGAGAGGGCTGGCAGGTGTCCGGTCAATCAACGATCGAAGAACTGCGGGTCAGTCCGCGCGGGACATCTGCCGAGACCATTCCCAACCTCGCCGTGACCGAGATCAACCTGCCGGACGGGCGAGCGCGCACATCCTATGTCGGTCCCGAAATCGGGCTGGACTACCGGGTAACGGCCGAAGATGGCATCCGGGTCGCCGGAACCGGGTTCGACAGTGAATGGAGCGTCGACCTGGCCGTGAGCGGGCGGTTGTCGCGCCCGGTCGTCAACGGCACTGCAAGCCTGCGCGGCGGCGAAGCCTACCTGTTGTCCCGCCCGTTTGACCTCGTCAGTGGCGAGGTGCGTCTGACCGGCGATATCGAAAACGCTCGTGTACAGCTCAACGCCAAGCACGAGCGGGCGGACCTGACCGTGGAGGCGCAGGTCGCCGGCCCGGTGGACGCTCCGCAACTGACGCTGGCAAGTCAGCCGGAGCTGCCGCAGGACGAGATCCTCTCGCGACTGTTGTTCGGCCGGGATGCGTCGGACCTGACGGCGTTCGAGACGGCCCAGATCGCGGCGCAGCTGTCGGGCTATTCCATGTTCAACCTGATCAACGAGCTGCGGGACCGGGCGGGCGTCGACCGGCTGCGCATCACCTCGAATGCGGATGGCACGATTGCCGTCACCGGCGGTCACCAGATCAGTGACGATGTCTATCTGGAGATTGAAACCGCGGGCCTGTCAGCGGTGGCAACCACGCGTGTGGAATGGTCCCTGACGCCGGACCTCAGCCTGTTGTCGCGCATCAGCGATGATACGGATGCGTCGGTCTCGCTGCGCTGGCGGCGTGAATTCGACTAGTCTTCGGCCCACATGCGCAGGAGGTTGGATCGCGTCTTGGCCAGCCGGTCATAGAGTGCCGTCTTGCCGTCTTTCTCGAACAAGGCGCGGCTGGTGAGGTCGAGATCGAAGAGGATTTCGCGTTGATCGGCACGCCGGACCAGGCTGCGGATCCAGCCCACCACGGCCAGGCGCTCGCCGGCCGTAACCGCGTTGACGCGATGCAGTGCGCCGGTCGGATAAATCACGGCGTCGCCGGCGCCCAGCTTGATGGCGCTCTCTCCCCCCATATCCTCGATGACCAGCTCACCGCCCTGATAACTGTCCGGTTCGGCCAGGAAGAGGGTGAAGGACAAGTCCGTGCGTCGTCCCCCCATGACGGCATCGTCGACGTGCATGCCATAGGCCATGCCCTCGCGGTATCGCGAAACCAGCATCCGCGTGATCGCCTTGGGCTGGGCAAAGGCCGTGTAGAGCGGATGGGCCTGCAGCGCCTTGCGGGTAATCGTCCGCACGGTATCCATCTCTGCGCCACCGGTCAGTTGTTCGTTTTCCTTGACCTCGCGGGCCGCCCAGCCGGCGGTGGCCTTGCCGTCCTGGAAGCTATCCTGGCGCAGGATGATATCTCTGAGACTCTCGACCTCGGTGTCCGAGCAGACCTTTTCCAACTGCAGCAGCATTTAAATTCCTGAGAATAATTGTCAGTTTCACGGCGAGCCGATATGACTTTGTAGCAGATGAGTTCGCGACGTCGATCAGTGAAAGGACCGGGGATGGGGATCAAGCGTACGTCCAAGCTGTGGAGCCAGGTGAGTGCCATGGCCCTGATGGGAGGCCTCGCCGCGTGCAGCGGTGAGATGGGGGAAGACGGGTCCGAGCATGGTCAACCGATGGATGATGCGACGGCCCTGTCGAGCCACGCCGGAGAAGGCGAGGGTGAAGGTGAGGGCGAAGGCGAGTCCGGCGGTGGTGGCGAATTCGGCATCGATCCGGATCGTGCGCGCCAGGACCCGGTCATCTATCTCGGTGCACTGGAAGTCATCCGCGCCCACTACCTGGCGGGTATTGATGCGCTGGAAATGGGTGATCGTGCTGCCGGTGCGGAAATGTTTGCGCACCCGATCTCCGAAATCTACGTGGACCTGGAAGAGGTCGTTGTCGACCTGGGGGCGGAAAACTTCCTGGATCAGATGACCGATGCTTCGGCTGCGCCGTTTGACGGTCGCTCGGATGAGGAGATCCGTGCGGCTGTGACGTCGGTTCTGGACGCGATCAACTCGGCTGAAACCTTTGCACCGGCAGCCGGACAGTCCGAGGCTCTGGTCTATGCCGAAGTCCTGGCCGGGATGATCTATCGCGCGGCGCTGCAATACCGGTTTGCGGTGGCGGAACCGAGTGCCACGGAAGCCTATCTGGATGGTTACGGGTTCGAGCGCTCTGCTGCGGACATTGCCGCGCGTCACCTGGCCGATATCGAGCGTGAACAGCCTGAATTCGGTGCGGCCCTGCGCGCAGCGCTGGAGAGCGTGAGTGCAGCCTATCCCGGTGTGGCGCGTCCGGAGACTCTGGATGCGGATGTAGATGCCATGCTCGACGCGAGCTACGCGGCCAACATGTTCATCAAGCCCTAGCCGAAACGTCCCATGATGTAGTCTTGGGTGCGCTGGTCGCGCGGATTGGTGAAGATGGTTTCCGTCGGACCCACCTCGACCAGCTCTCCCAGGTGAAAGAAGGCCGTCTGCTGTGACACGCGGGCGGCCTGTTGCATCGAGTGGGTCACGATCACGATGG
>JAYZXG010000078.1:0-9672 GCA_036141435.1 Pseudomonadota bacterium
GCGATCCCAGAATTTCGGACGGGCAATACCCGTCGACTGGTGCTGGCCGAGGATCTTGCCGTCGCCATCCTCGCCCTTCATCTCGTAGACAAAGAGGTCCTGGGTGATGATGACATCACCCTCGAGGCCAACCACTTCCGTGACATGGGTGATCTTGCGTGAACCATCGCGAAGGCGGGCAGCCTGGATAATGACGTCGATCGAGCCGACGATCATCTCGCGGATGGTCTTGGCGGGCAGGTTGTAACCGCCCATCGTGATCATGGATTCAATACGGCTGAGCGCTTCTCGCGGAGAGTTGGCGTGCAGCGTGCCCATCGAGCCGTCATGGCCCGTATTCATGGCCTGCAGGAGGTCGAAGGCCTCGGGGCCACGCACCTCACCCACGATGATCCGTTCCGGACGCATACGCAGACAGTTCTTGACCAGGTCACGCATGGTGACGGTACCGGTGCCCTCCAGGTTCGGCGGGCGGGTCTCGAGACGGACCACGTGCGGCTGTTGCAGCTGGAGTTCCGCGGCGTCCTCACAGGTGATGACGCGCTCATCCTCCTCGATATAGCCGGTCATGCAGTTCAGCAGCGTCGTCTTGCCGGAACCGGTTCCGCCGGAGATCAGCACGTTACAGCGACTGGCGCCGATGACGCCCAGCACTTTCGCGCCATCCGGCGTGATGGAATTGAAGTCGACCAGATTGCTCATGGTCAGCTTGTCTTTTTTGAACTTACGAATGGTCAGCGTGGGACCATCCAGCGCCAGCGGCGGAGCGATCACGTTCACACGCGAGCCGTCGGCGAGACGGGCGTCACAGATCGGCGAGCTCTCATCGACCCGGCGACCAACCTGGCTCACGATCCGCTGACAGATATTCATCAGCTGGCCATTGTCGCGGAAACGGATATTGGTTTTTTCGACCTTGCCGTTCACCTCGATGAAGACGCTGTCTGCGCCATTGACCATGATGTCCGCGATATCGTCGCGGGCCAGCAGGGGTTCCAGCGGGCCATAACCGAGAACATCGTTACAAATGTCCTGGAGCAGTTGTTCCTGCTCGGCGATCGACATGGCGACGTTCTTGATCGAGATGATCTCGGTGACGATGTCACGGATCTCTTCCGCCGCCGTATCCTGGTCCAGACGAGCCAGCTGACCCAGGTCAATCGTGTCGATCAGCGCATTGAAGATCGTTGTCTTGATCGCATAATATTCTTCGGAACGGCCGCCATTATCGGCCGGCTTCTTGGCAACAGGCTTCGGCTTGGGTGCCGGTTTCGGAGCAGCCTTCTTTTCAACCTTCTCAGCAGGACGACCGGAACCCGCCTCCGGTTGGGGGCGGGCTTCAGGCGCGGGTGCCTGGGTGGTCGGTGCCTTGCGGGCGGGTGCTGCTGGAGGTCCTCCGGCACGTTTGCCGAACATGGCGTGTTAGCCTCCGAATAGGTTGGACAGGAATGATTTCTTGCGCGGCGGCGGTGGCGTACGACCGGTCACCAGAGAGGCGAGATGGCCGAAGCCGTCAGCGGCCTTGGACTTGGGGTCGAGCTCGTGGATCATCTGGCCGTTGTTGGCGGCCTTGCCGAAGAGCTGGGGCTCGAAGGGCAGAACCAGGACCGGCGGCGTACCCAGCGCGTCAGCAAAATCCTTCAGGGGGATTTCCGGGCGCTTGGCCATGCCTGCCATGTTGACCACGACTTTCGGCGGCTCGTCATTCGGACGCGCGCCGGTGACCAGATCGAACAGGTTCTTGGCGTTGCGCAGCGATGCCAGGTCCGGCGTGACCGTCAGGACCACCTCGTCGGACGACAGCAGGGTCTGCTTGACCCAGGGCAACCAGACGTGCGGCAGGTCCAGGGCCACGAACGGCGCCTGGCGACGCACTTTTTCAAGAACATTTTCGTAGTCCTGGGGCGCGAACTCCCAATCGCGGTCAAGCGTGGCCGGCGCCGAGAACAGGCTCAGCCGGTCGGTGCAACGCACGAGGAGCCGATCTAGCAAGGCGTCATCGAGACGGTCCGGTTCGGCCAGGGCATCCCCCAGCGTCTGGGTTGGATCCTGGTTGAAATCCAGTCCCGCCGTACCCCAGGACAGGTCCATGTCCATCAGGACGGCATCCTGGGCCAGGTTTTCCGTCAGCGCCCAGGCACAGTTGTGGGCAATGGTGGATGATCCGACACCGCCCTTGGACCCGATGAAGGCCACGGTCTTGCCCGCAAAGGGCTGGTCGGGATCCAGGAACAACTCAGAGATCGTCCGGATCAGGTGCAGCGGCGTCATCGGCGGAACCAGATACTCGCTCACGCCACGTTTGATCAGCTCGCGGTAGAGGACGATGTCATTGGTGGCGCCCACGATGACAACCTTGGTGTCCGGGTCACACACACCCGCCAGCTCTTCAAGCTGATCGAACAGCCCCCTGCCCCGCATGCCGGATTCGATGATCAGCAGATTGGGCGTTGTCTCGTCGTGATAGCGCTCGATGGCCGCGGGAAGCCCGCCCATCTGGACATCGACATGGGCCTTGGACAGGCGGCGATCCTCGGACGCGACGGAAATCAGCGCGCCGGTTTCGGAGCGCTCGCAGAACGCGCCGATCGTGATGCGGGGGACCGGCTGGTCCGGCACATCACTGTCGATCTCGCCGTACAGCGACTCGCCCATCGGCACGTTTTCCAGTTCGGACTGGAGCTCGGCAAACAGCGGATTGTCGACGAGTTCGTCCTCAACCGGCGCGGCCTGCGCATCCGTGGCCTCGTCCACGAGGAACGGGTCGTCATCATCCAGTTCAACAGCACTGGCACCGAAACGATGTCCCGTATCCACATCTGCATCCTCGGGCAGATCATCAAATGCGGCTTCACCCAGCATCATCCGCTCGACATCGGATGCATCCAGGAACGGATCATCTTCGTCGTAGAAGTCTTCTTTCAGGGCACGATTGTCAGCCATGTTTCGCTCCTTTCGCCCCCTTAGTTTCCAACCTGCGAGACAGCGCCACTTTCATAGTCGCTGCGTTCGCTTGCCGTGGATTGTCCGGCCCGATAGCGGTCGAGCACGGTCTGGCGGCGTTCGCCGTCCGCGGCTTCCATTGTTCTCGGCGCAATCAGATCGCGCGGATCGGCGACAGTCGCCGCCAGGTTGGCCGCCATGAAACAGCCGAAGCGGTCAGACCGGCGATTGTCGATTTCAACCGCCAGATTGTCCCAACCTCGGCAGTCCGGCGCGACCGCCTCGTATTGCGTAAAGGAAAACACCAGTGATCCGTTGCCGGCGCCCTGGGCGTCATACGCCCCACCGCGGATCTGACGCCAATCCAGCCCGGCCGCGTAGAGATAGTTCCGGGCCTCGGCAATGGCGTGCATGGCTGCCTGCTGGTTGGCGGCACCTTGCGGATAGGAAATCACCAGGGGTCCATGACCCCGCGCCTTGTACTGGTCTGCAATCATTTCCAGCTGGCTCTGCTGGGCCCAGGTCAGCCCGTTATCGCGCGGGTCCACCACAAACTCGCTGCGGAAGGTCTCGGCGTGGGCGGTGGCTTGCGGCAGATCAAGGTCCGTCGCGGTTGTTGCACAACCTGCCACTCCGGTGCTGACCACCAGGGCCATCAGCGAGGCTTTGAAAATCTTCTGCGACACCATCACCAACTCCACTAGTCGAACAGGAACCCGACCGGGCCGCTCCAGCCACGGTCACCCGTGTCGGAACCCGGAACCGAATAGGCACGGTTGAGGCGACCAAACAGCAGCGTCTCGGCTTCTGAGGCTGTCTGGAAACCATCCGCCGGGGTTTGCAGATCGTTCGGGTTGGCCGGGTCCACCAGGTACGGCGTAACCAGGACAACCAGTTCGGTTTCTTCATTCTCGAAATCACGCGACCGGAACAGGGCCCCCAGGACCGGCAGGTTCTGAACCCCCGGGACACCATCCAGGTTCTGGCGTGTCTCTTCCTGGATGAGGCCCGCGAGGACCAGGCTGCCGCCGGAAGGCAGCTCGACCGTGGTCTCGGCCCGATTGACGCTCAACGCAGGAATGGTGAGCCCTTCCAGGACACCGATCACTTCACCGTTGTCATCCGTGACCTGGCCTTCGTTGAAGCTCAGCGCGCCCTGTGTCGTCAGCTCGGAGACCTCCGTGGAGATGCGCATGGAGATGCGTCCCTCGGAGAGCACGACCGGGGTGAAGCCCAGGCCGACACCAAATGACTTGTACTCGATGATGATATTGCCATCGCGGTCTCGTCCGACCGGGACCGGGAATTCACCACCCGCCAGGAAATTTGCACTTTCGCCGGTAATCGCGACGAGGTTCGGCTCTGCCAGGGTCCGCACGAGGCCCACACGCTCCATGGCCTGCAGCAGGCCGGACACGTTGTTCACACCATTGCCCGGATCGCCATTGACCCAGTCAAAGGCAGTCTGTGCGCCACGCAGGAAACGGCCGGCCAGGGAAAACTCGTGATCCGTGGCCACGCGGACATCAAACTCACCGC
The DNA here is from genome assembly GCA_036141435.1 of Pseudomonadota bacterium. Lineage (GTDB taxonomy): Bacteria > Pseudomonadota > Alphaproteobacteria > Caulobacterales > Maricaulaceae > Maricaulis. Next base: position 4,483 of record JAYZXG010000078.1, read on the forward strand.
TGGTGGCACCAGCCGACAGGTTGATACCCAGCTGGCGAACAATCGTGCGTTCCATCTCGACGATGCGAACCTTCAGCATCACCTGTTCACGCGCCTCGATCTCCAGCATGGAAAGGATGTGTTCCGGATCCTCGACCCAGCGCTGGGCAATCTGCATTGCCGTGTCGGCGGCCATGGCATTGGGCACAGAGCCGGACAGGACAATATGGTCATTCATCGCCTCGACCTGGACACGGGCGTCCGGCAGGAAACGGTTCATGGAGTCCTGCAACGGCGCGAGATCGCGCTCGACCCGCAGGTCCAGGTCCAGGATCAGCTGGCCATTGGCATCAAAGAAAAAGGCATTGGTCTGACCGATACCCATGCCCATCAGATAGGCACGGCGCGGGGTCCGTACGACAGCGTCAACAACTTCCGGATTGGTCACCAGCACGTCGGCAACATCCACCGGCAGGTGCACCACCGCGGCCTTGTTCAGCGGCAGATCGAGATCTTCCGAGACCGGACCTTCACCCGGCTCGCGGATATAGACCTGCATCGTGTTACCACGTTCGGTGCCGGCAGGCTGAGCCATCGCCGGTGCAACACTGGCGAGCGTCAGGAAAGAGAGGATGAGAGCACGCAACATGGTTTCAACCTCACTCATCGCCGGCCAGGGCCAGGGTTTGCGCCCGCCCGTATCGGATCAGCGTCACCCGGCGCACACTGTCATCATCATTCGAGACCGGCGCTGCAGCGAGGCTGTCGCCGCCGGATACGAGTGACGGGCCTGTTGTGGTGTCTTCCAGGGCGCGCAGGATCAGGGTGACTTCACCCTGGGCGACCGCAAGCGACACCTCGCGCGCCTGGGCTGCGGTCAGCTCCAGCGTTGCGGTTTCACCGACAACCGTGCCTTCGCCCTCTTCGTCAGCATACGTCTGGTCGATCGCCAGTACGCGGGCGTTCTCGACGATCGTGCGCGCGACATATTCCCGACGGCGCGTTTCTTCGTTTTCCTGCTGGAAAGAGACAATCACGTCGACCCGGTCATTGGGCAGGATAAAGCCACCTGCTCCGGTCTCTGCTGATGTCGGCACAGCGACAGCGCGCATGCCCGGCCCGAGAACCGCTGACATGAAACCGGCATCGCCTTGCTGGACCAGACGACGTCCGGTCACCGGCTCACCCTGGCGAATGGCAGAACGAACGACTGCGCCGGCGAATTCCGAGGCGTCCTGGCCGCGATTTTCGACGATATATCCGGGTGAAACGGCTTCTTCCGGCCAGGACTGCCAGTAGAAGTCACTGGCACTGACACGTTCACCGACACTGATGTCACGGCGGGCAGCGAGAATTCGGATTGCCGGGCGTTGCTCGACCTGAGCGACTTGCGGCTCTTCCGTGGACATGGCCTGACGCACAAAAAACGCGACAGCGATTGCTGCTACAGCCGCTGCTGCCAGAATGCCTATACGAAGCGCGTTCATGGAACTCCAAACCTCTCGACGCACGAATACGATTGCGATGAGACGCTGAATTCCTCAAAGTGACGTTAATACTAAAGCGCGAATGCGCTCTAAAATGCGATTTTCGTATAACTCGTCAAAAAGTTGCCAGCAGATCGACCCGCGGAAGCAGGATCAGGCCGGCGATCGCAATCGCGATCCCGTAGGGCACTGGCGCGCCCTGGGCGAGCGCCGTTCCCGGTGTGTGCCGGGCCAGCGCAGGGATGGCTGGCAGCAAATGGCGCAAGGCAATCAGGACCAGAACCAGCCCCCCGCCTGCCAGCGCGGTGTAGAAGAGAAAATGATATCCAAGCGGCCATCCGAACATGAAGGAGGCAGCCGCAAACATCTTGGCATCGCCACCGCCCCACCAACCGGCCGCAAAGATGGCCATGCCCAGCACAAGCGCTCCGATACCCGTGGCCAGGTGCAGGCCCAAAGCGCTCCATCCGGGAAAATTCACGGCGACAGCGATCACGAAGGGCAGCAGAAGGGCACCACTCAGCCAATTGGGAATCTTGTAACGCCAGGCATCACTGACGGCGCCCGCGATCAAAAGACCGGCAAATACAAGTGAAATAAACTGAGTAATCATTTTGTCCCCGACTGGCGTGTCCGGGCGAAGACTGCACGGCAAGACTTAATCTTCCGTTGGCGCATACGAAAAGAGCCGCTCCGATGGGAGCGGCTCGTTCCGTGTACGCTGTAAGCGTCTGACTTAGAGCGCGTCAGCAACCGTCTGCATATTGCCGGATACGCCAGCGCCCAGTGCGGTTACAGCGCCGATAATGACGACTGCAATGAGGGCTGCGATCAGGCCGTACTCGATAGCCGTTGCACCAGATTCATCTTTAAAAAAGCGAGAAACGAATTTCATTTTTATTACTCCCGTTAAGGTACCTCACCATCAGGAGCCGATCCGTCCCGACCCCTCCTGAACGATGCCCACTAAACACGGGAAGAATTTCGATTTAGTAAAAACACGTACTTAACAAAATCTATACACACCAGATTGTCGCGTATAGTTAACAAACACAAAACGAATTCTTTAAAGACTATAAACAAAGAAATCAGCCCTGTTTATGAAAGATTTACGCGCGCGAGGGACACTATCGGCCAGACTTCGATCACCATGAGATTGGAAACCGCCATGATCCGCCCGCTCGCAATCGCCTTTACCCTGGCCTGCACCACGCTCAGCCCTGCTGTGGCCGACGAGGTCATCCTGGCGGCTGAACATGCCGAGGTGATCCGCCTGCCCGGAACCGCGAGTGCCGTCGTTGTCGGCAATCCGTCCATCGCTGATGCCCTGGTGCATGATGGGCGCACGCTGATCCTGACAGGCCGCCTGCAAGGTCGCACCAATGTCATCGCCATCGACCGCATCGGACGCGTGATCTTCGAAACCGATATCGTCGTGAGCAATCACAATGACAACCAGGTCGCCATGTTCCGCGGCCCCAACCGCTTCACCCTCTCGTGTGGTGATGTATGTGACGAGATCCCGCGCGTGGGTGACGACACATCCCGGACCGATGCGCTGGGCGATCAGCAGCTCGACCGCCTCGCAACGGCCAATGCCGCGCTCGGGGAAGACGACTCCGGGAACTAGACCCATGTTCAAACGTGTTCGTAACAGCGTGACGGCCAGGCTGCGCCGCTGCCTGCGCAATGAGGACGGGGCGACGGCGGTTGAATTCGCCATGATCGCAGCGCCGTTCTTCTTTCTCCTGTTCGCCATGCTGGAAGTCGCGGCCGTTTTCTTCACCGGAACCGTGCTCGAAAACGCAGTCCTGGAAACCGCGCGCCAGATCCGCACGGGCCAGGCCCAGTCGGGCGGCACGACCCGGGAAACCTTCATGAACGAGATCTGTGACCGCATTGCGGTGATCGGCAATTGTGATCGCCTGTCGCTGGACGTGCAGGTCTTCGAGGATTTCGGCGATGTCGACCAGTCCAGCCCGGTACAGGAAGACGGCTCGCTGGATACCGCCGGCTTTGGCTGGGACCCGGGTGATGCCGGCGATATTGTTCTGGTGCGTGTCTTCTATCGCTGGTCGCTGATGACCCCGTCCTTCGGGATCGGCATGGCGAACATGGAAAACAATCAGCGCCTGATCACCTCTGCGACCGTATTCCGAAACGAGCCGTTCGATGACTGATCGTATTCTCGCCTTCCTGCAGCGCTTCCGCCGCGAGAACAGCGGCGTTTCTGCGGTTGAATTCGCAATCATCGCGCCGCTGATGCTGATCATCTATCTCGGCTCTGTCGAGGTGTCGCTGGCGCTGTCGATCGACCGCAAGATCACCAGCACCGCCAGCGCGATTGCTGACCTGGTTGCCCAGGACGATGTCATCACCGACGACGAGATTGTCGACATCCTCAATGCGGGCAATGCCATCATCGTGCCGTTCGACGCCGGCCCGCTGCAATTGCGTGTCAGCTCCCTGCTGATGGATGGCGATGGTGATGTCGAGGTTCAGTGGAGTGACGCCTCGGGCATGGCGGCGCTGGCGGAGGGCAGTTCCGTCAACACGCCCGATGGGGTTCTTCAGACCAATCGCTCGGTGATCATGGTCGAGGTCGAGTACCGCTATCACACCCTGTTTTCGCAACTGGGCATGAGCCATTTCGACATCAGCGAGATCTTCTACCTGCGTCCGCGCCGCTCGATCGTGGTATCGCGCTCCTAGGCCAGCGCCCGCCGCAATCGCTGCAGCATGCGCTCGTCCCGTCCCATCGACACTGTCTCGACCCGGTCAACCGGCACGGCGCCCGTCAGCGCATTGACGATATAGACCGCATCCGCGCCCTGCAGCTCTGACAGATCGGCTTCAACTTCCTGGAACGCGACCGTGTCGAGCAGGTGTGCCCGTGAGGTGCCCGGCAAGGCTGCGCAGCTCAGCGCGGGTGTCTTCAGCTGGCCGTCCACAGACCAGATCAGGTTGGCGCAATCTGCACAGGACACGCACCCGCGGCCATCGAGCATCAGCCCCATGTCAAAACCTCTCGCCCGGGCAGCCTGCCGCGCCATGACATTGTCGACATAGCTCAACGTCTTGTGCCGCGCTGTCATGGACGAGGCTTCGCGACGAATATCGACCAGGCCCAGCGACACCTGTTCCGGCGGCGGCGCCAGCGGGCTGGCATCCAGCATCAGGACGGGCGATGCCGGATCCGGGCGCAACAATCCGCGCGGCCCCTCCCCCGCTGTCAACGTCAGCCGCAGGGCCAGCCGATCCGATCCTGCTGACTGTACCAGCAGGGGCAGCGCCGGTCCGAGCTCGAATTCCGGCACGGTCAGGCCCATCGCCCGGCCGCTTCGCGTCAACCGATCGCGATGACGGTCCAGCCGGCGCACATCGCCGTCGATGTACGCCATGGTTTCGAAAAGGCCATCACCGAGCAGTAGGCCACGATCCATCGGCGAGGCGTTCTGCACCGCCGTCCATGTGCCTGCATTCCAGATCAACATTCGCGCGCTCCCAAAGCCGCCTTGAGCGCAGAGGCCTTGGCCAGCGTTTCCTCGTACTCCGAAACCGGGTCGCTGTCGGCGACAATGCCACCGCCACTGCGGATCTCCGCCTGCCAACCCCGGTCGCTCCGGCGCAGGGAGGCTGTGCGGATCATGACGTTGAGGTCCATGTCCCCGTTCGGCGTCATCCAGCCCAGTGCGCCGCAATAAGGTCCGCGCGGTTCGGCTTC
>JAYZXG010000079.1:0-3046 GCA_036141435.1 Pseudomonadota bacterium
AGGCGATATCCGGCCCCAGTCCGCTGGAAATGTCGGAAAAGCGTCCCTGGAAAGCCAGCCACGCGCCCTCGGCATCGGCGACAGACCGGAAGGAGGCGATCTGAACCACCCACTCGCCTGACGGCGCAGCCGCGGGAAGCACCGCTTCCGGTTCGGGTTCAGGCTGGCGCGTTTCCTGCTGGCTGGCCTGTGGCTCGGCCTGCCGTGTCTCCGGTTCAGGGTCCGGCTGACGCACCGGACGCTCCGGCGCCTGGCGCGGCGTCACATCAGTCGTGGGTTCCTCGAGGGGCGTTTCCTCGATTGGCTGGCGCGTCTCCGGCTCGCTCGCCCCCGTCGCGTCGGCGTTGACGGTTTCGATGCGCAGGGACGGGCGCGTATCTTCCAGCGGCTCTTCAGCGGCCGGGCGTGGCGAGACATCCTCGGCATCATCATTGTCGCCGGTCAGCCGGTTGTAGACATCCAGATTGGTGTCCGGCGTCTGTTCACCGCCCGGGTCCGCCGGGCGTTCGCGGTAAGGCTCGACCTCGGCCAGCAAGCGCGGCGCCTCATCGCGCTCGCGGACCCCCTGATTGAAGGCGCTCCAGACAACACCGACGAACAGGACGAGCACCGCGACCGCCGTTGTCAGCAACAGCGTTCCGCGCCGATTTTCTTCCTCGCGCGCATCAAAGGTCTCGAATTCATCCGCCGGGGGCGCGTAGGCGCCAATTCGGGATCCGTCGTCGTCCGTCATACTCGTCTGGCCTGTTCAGTGCTTTCGCGAATCGGAAAGGATGCCTGAAGATAACATTTGAAATCTGACATGCCCTGCTGTCGCGCTGTCTAAAAATATCCCTGCACGGTAAACAAACGGCGATGCTCTTCCATTGCAAACCGGTCGGTCATCGCCGCGATGTGGTCACAGATGACCCGGGCGGCGGTCTCTTCTGCCTGTCCGTCAATGCGTGCCTGGACGTCGGTCGGCAGCACGCCGGGGTCTGACAGGTAGAGATCGAACAGGTCGCGCATCACGCGACCCGCCTGGCTCATCATGCGATTCACCTTGTAGTGCGTGTACATGTGGGCGAATAAATGGCGACGCAGCACAGCCAGCGTTTCCATCATGTCTTCGGAGAAGGTGACGACCGGCTCCGGCAGCCGACGCAGATCATCTGCGCTGTCCGGCTTGTGCACGGCGAGACGGCGGCGCGTTTCCTCCAGCACATCGCCGACCATGATCCCGATCAGCTCGCGCACGACCTCATGGGTCTTCACGGTCTTGTCGATGGCGGGCCAGCGTTTCTCCACGCGATCAAATATGCCGCCGATCAGCGAGATTTCGCGCAGCGGCTCAACCTCAAGAATGCCTGACCGAATACCATCATCAATGTCGTGATTATTATACGCAATATCGTCGGAAATCGCGGCGATCTGGGCCTCCAGCCCCGCATGCGTGTCCAGTTCCAGCTCGCGCCAATGGGGATAGTCGGTAAACGCCCAGGCCAGGTCTTCCACCTCTCGACCGGGTCCGATCAGCGGGCCGTTGTGCTTGACCACGCCCTCCAGGCTCTCCCAGGTCAGATTGAGACCTTCAAACTCCGGGTAGCGCACTTCCAGCTTGGTGATCACGCGCAGGGTCTGGGCGTTGTGATCAAACCCGCCAAACGCTTTCATGCGATCCGCCAGCACGCGTTCGCCCTCGTGGCCAAAGGGGGGATGACCGAGATCATGGGCCAGCGCAAGCGCCTCGGCGAGATCCTCATCCGCCCCCAGCGCCCGCGCCATGGTGCGGGCAATCTGAGCCACCTCGAGTGAATGGGTCAGGCGCGTGCGGTACTGGTCGCCCTCGTGCGCCACGAATACCTGGGTCTTTTCCTTGAGGCGCCGAAAGGCTGCGGAGTGTATTATCCGGTCACGGTCACGCTGGAACGCGGTGCGCATGGCACTGTCCGCTTCGCCGTGAAACCGGCCCCGCGAACGCGACGGATGGGAGGCATAAGACGCGCGTGACCGGTCGGTTGCCGCAATTGTCATCAGATGGGGGCCTTCCTAAAGGCATCAGAGAGGTCCATATACCTATAGACACACGACCGGAAATAGCCAGTTTTCAGAAACGATGAGCCACAGCGTTACTCTCTCCGCCTCCGCGGCAAAACAGATCAACACCATCATGGCGGCCCAGGCCGGCGCACAATTCCTGCGCATCGGCGTGGTGGGCGGCGGCTGTTCGGGCTTCTCCTACACGTTCGACCTGGCGGATGAAAAAGCCGGCGACGACCTCATCATCGAACGCGATGGCGCCAGCGTGCTGATCGACGAAGCCTCCCTGCCCTTCCTGGAAGGCTCGGAAATCGACTATGTCGACGAGCTGATTGGCGCCGCCTTCAAGATCAACAATCCCAACGCCACTGCAGCGTGCGGATGCGGAACGAGTTTTTCCGTCTGATTTCACTCGACGGTTGAATCGCTCTGGTCCAAACTCCTGAAAAACCTCGGGAGGATGCCATGAGTTATGTCGACGGTTTCGTCATTCCGGTCGCCACAGCCAACAAGGATGACTACGTCAAGGTCGCCAATGACATGGCGGCACTGTTCATCAAGCATGGCGCAAGCACGGTCCGGGAATGCTGGGGGGTGGATGTGCCGCCGGGCGAAACCACATCCTTTCCGGCAGCCGTAAAACTCAAGGACGGCGAGACGGTCGTCTTTTCCTGGGTGGAGTGGCCCTCCAAGGAGGCGCGCGACAAGGCCATGCCGGCGCTTTCGGATGAAATGCAGTCCGGCATGACACCCGAGAACATGCCCTTCGACGGCCAGCGCCTTATCTTTGGAAGCTTTGAAACCATCGTCCTTCGCCAGAGCTGAGCCTGATGACAACCGACACCTCCCTTTCCGCGGTCCTGCGTCGCCGTATCTCGACCCGCGCCTTCCTCGACACGCCCGTCAGCGAGGCCGAGATCCGGGATCTGCTGGACACCGCCCGCTGGGCGGCGTCCGGTGGCAATCTTCAGCCCTGGAATGTGCACGTGGTCGCCGGTGAAGCCCGCCAGCGCGTGATCGACGCTGT
>JAYZXG010000080.1:0-3787 GCA_036141435.1 Pseudomonadota bacterium
CGGCACAGGCCCGGACCGAGTCGAGACTGGCGAGATCCAGAGCCGCGGTTTCAACAAAACCCGTGCCCAGGGGGCGTACGATCTCGGCGGCCTGCTCGGCCTTGTCCGGATTGCGCGCGGCGATGATGATATCGGCGTTCTTCTCCGCCAGCATCTTGGCGGTCTCGAGCCCCAGGCCTGAATTCCCACCGGTAATGAAATGGATTTTCCCGGTCAGGTCGGGAAGCCGCTCGGGCCGCCAGTCACGAACTCCAAGATCAGAAATATGTTTAGCCATGGGAGGCTCCTCAAATCGGGGCGGTTTGCGTTTGCGGCAAATCGCGTTGACTCTGTGCCGGACACCACCAAAGCGTTTCGGGGGGACACGGCTCAAGCAGCGCCCGACGAGACAAGGTTTACAAATTGGATCTTTTTTGTCAACATTGAACCATGTTTGATAACGAACAACTCATCGCCGCTTTCCAGACTTTCCTGCGCTACGGCTTCAAGAAGACCTCGATGGAGGACCTCGCCCGCGCCATGGGAGTGTCGCGGCAAGCGCTGTACAAGCGCTATGGCTCCAAGGAAGCGATTCTCGACCTGGTCACACGGTCGCTTGTCGAAGCGTCCGGAGATGCCGCACTGGCGGCTGTGGCAGCGCCGGAAACACCACTGGGAGACCGGCTTTATCAGTGCCTGGATCAGTGGACCGGACAACATGTGGACCCCATGCGATCCTCGCCGCACTCGGGCGAGGTCCTGGCCATGACCGACCACTCGCCGCAAAGCGCGATCAAACAGCTCGAGGCCAGGCTGCGCACACAAATCGAGGCCTGCCTGCAGCGGGAAGCGCCACAGCTGAACGCGGCGGATGTCACCTATTCCCTGTTCATTGCGTCCTATGGTCTGCTCTACAAGGCCGCGGACCACGCCGAGTATGAAAGCGGGATGCGACACGTGCTCAACGCCTTCGGTCTCGGCCAAGCGCATCTGGCCCATTGACACCACACCGGCAGGCCTGTATCCACCGCGCTCCTTTTTAACTTGAAGTGAAATCGAAGGCCGAACGATGAAAGTCCGCAGCTCGATCAAATCGCTGAAAAACCGCCACCGCGATTGCCAGGTCGTGAAGCGCCGCGGCCGCGTCTATGTGATCAACAAGACCGATCCGCGCTTCAAGGCACGCGCCGGCTAGTCCAGCGATACCGAATTCCGCCTCACGGCGGTTGACGAATACAAACCCGTGCACTTCAAGTGCGCGGGTTTGTTTTTTCCGGAGCCAGCGATGACCGTCAAAGCCGTATTGTGGGATCTGGGCAATGTACTGATCGACTGGCAGCCCGCCCAGCTGTACCGCCAGCATTTCGACGATGAGGCCGAGCTCCAGCACTTTCTCGACAATGTCTGCAACATGGACTGGCACGTGCACCACGATCGCGGCGTGCCCATGGCCGAGAACCGCAAGCCCCTGATCGCGCAATACCCGCACTATGAAAAACAGATCCGGTTATGGGAAACCGGGCTGGCCGACATGGTCACCGGAACCTTGCCGGGCACGCCAGAGGCCATTGAAGCCCTGCATGCCCGCGATGTCCCGCAATATGCCCTCACCAACATGCCTGCCGAATGGATCGACTGGGTGGTCGAGAGCTTTCCGTCCATGTCCCGCATGCGTGATGTCGTCGTGTCGGCCCACGAGGGCGTGGTCAAACCCGAGCCGGAAATCTACGCCATCACGGCCCGACGCCTGCCGCATGAACCCGGTGAAATCCTGTTCTTTGATGACCGCATGAAGAACGTCGAGGCGGCACGCGCGCACGGCTTCCTGGCCGAGCAGTTCATCGACGGTGACAAGTTGCATGCAGACCTCCGGACCCACGGCCTGCTCTGACCCGTGCAAATTAACGTGGACGTCAAGGTAAGTTTCCGGTTCACTTTCTCCGATTTTGCCCCATTATCTCCCCCATACAGGCCGACGGGCGGACCAAACCCCTGCGGCCGGGTGCCAATGGCACTGTCGATAAGGAGGAGACGATGGATCTCAACTTCACCCCGGAAGAGGAAGCCTTCCGCGCGGAAGTCCGGCAATTCCTGAAGGATAACCTGCCGGAAGAGCTCGCAACCAAGGTCCGCAACGGACTTGAGTTCACCAAGCAAGACATCGAGCAATGGCATGCCATCCTGCAGACCCGCAACTGGCTGGCCGCGACCTGGCCCGTGGAACACGGTGGTCCCGGCTGGAATGCCACGCAACGTCACATCTTTGACGAGGAACGCGCTCTCGCCAACGCGCCCACCGTGGTGCCCTTCGGCGTCGGCATGCTGGGACCCGTGCTGCTGAAATTCGGCACCGAGGAACAGAAGGCCACGATCCTGCCGCGCATTCTCGACGGCACGGACTGGTGGTGCCAGGGCTATTCCGAGCCGGGCGCCGGTTCTGATTTGGCCAGCCTGAAGACCCGCGCCATCCGCGACGGCGACGACTACATCATAAATGGCCAGAAAACCTGGACGACGCTGGGCCAGCACGCCGACAAGATCTTCTGCCTGGTCCGCACCTCCACCGAGGGCAAGCCGCAGGAAGGCATTTCCTTCATCCTGGTCGACATCAACACACCCGGCATCGAAATGCGCCCGATCCGCCTGCTCGAGGGCGGCTATGAGGTCAATGAGGTCTTCTTCACCGATGTCCGCGTCCCGGCGGCCAATCTGGTCGGCGAGGAAAACCAGGGCTGGACCATCGCCAAATACCTGCTGACGCACGAGCGCACGGGCATTGCCGGTGTCGGCTATTCGACCCAGGCGCTGATCGAGCTGAAATCCCTTGCCAAGAAGCTCAAGCGACGCGGCAAGCCGCTGGCAGAGGATCCGATCTTCATGTCCAAGGTCACCGAGGTCGAGATCGACCTGGAAGCCATGCGGATCACCAATCTGCGCATGCTGTCCGGCGGCGGCGCGATGGGCACGGTATCATCCATGCTGAAGATCAAGGGCACGGTTATCCGCCAGGCGATCAATGACCTCGCCCGTCGCGCGCTGGGTCCGGCAGCCTGCCCCTTCCCGTCCGAGGACGTGCTGGGCAATCTGGCGGTTGCCCCGCCGGAAGCGGCCAACAATGCGGCGAGCTATTTCAACAACCGCAAGCTCTCCATCTTCGGTGGGTCCAACGAGATCCAGCGCAATATCATCACCAAAGAACTGTTCATGGGTTAGGGCAATGGATTTCAATCATACCGAAGACCGGCGCATGATCTCCGATAGCCTGCGCCGCTATCTCGCTGAACAATACGACAACGAATTCCGCAACAAGATTGCGTATGAGGCGCCCTTCCACGATGCGTCCAAATGGGCCGAGCTGGCGGAACTGGGCATCCTCGGCGCACTCGTCTCCGAAGCCGATGGTGGCTTTGGCGGTGACGGCTTCGACATTTCAGTTGTGTTCGAGGAACTGGGTCGCGGCCTGTGTGCAGAACCGATGCTGGCCAACCTGATGGCGCTGCGCCTGTACGCAGCCTTCGGCAAGTCCGAGCGCGTCGACGCCATCATTGCGGGCGCGGAACGTGCCGCGCTGGCGGTCTGGGAAAGCGATGCCTTCGCAACGCTCGAGGATATCAGCATGACGGGCGGTGAGACGCTGTCCGGCCGCAAGACCGTCGTCTATGGCGGCAATAGTGCTGATCACCTTCTGGTCGTTGCCAGAACGGCCGCTGGCAAGACCGGCCTGTACGAGGTTGCTGCCGCTGATGCCGAAGTGCTGTCCTACGCCATGATCGACGGAGGTGGCGCGGCAGAGATCGTCCTGGATAAC
>JAYZXG010000081.1:0-9871 GCA_036141435.1 Pseudomonadota bacterium
CCCCAGAGATGTTGATATGAGCTATGACTTTAACGGCAAGACCGTGATTGTAACCGGCGCAAGCCGAGGCATTGGCGCTGCTATAGCCCGCACGATCGCTCAGGACGGCGGGCGCGTCATCCTTCTGGCGCGCAATGAAGAGCGGTTGCGCCACCTGTCTGAAAGTCTCGCAGGAGAGACAGGCTACATCGCCGTCGACTTTTCCAGTCAGGACAGTTGGGACGCTGCCGCCAAAGCCATTCTGGAGATGGCGCCAACAGTCGATGTCTTGGTCAATAATGCCGGTACCATCGCCCAGGAGGCGTTGAAACGTCTGACAGAGCCAGCCCTGGACGCGGTGTTGAACGTAAATGTCCGTAATCTGATGATGCTGACCCACGCGCTTACGCCGGCTCTGATCGAGGCGCGGGGCTGCATCGTGAATATCAGTTCTGTCGCGGCCTTTGGTGGAACCATCGGCCAGGCTGCGTACGCGGCTTCCAAGGGAGCCGTGAACGCTTTCACCCGTAACGCATCGATTGATCTCGGGCGTTATGGCGTTCGGGTTAATGCCGTCGCGCCGGGGCCGGTTGATGGGGGCATGTGGGACGCGGCTTTTGCTGCAGGCGTGGACCGGCAGCAAGTTATGGACAGCATGAAGCACCTGATACCCCTGGAGGGGCGTTGGGCAAGCGAACAGGATGTGGCAAACGCTGTCGCTTGGCTCGCCTCAGACAAGGCCGGCTGCGTCACCGGGCAGACCCTGCGTGTCGATGGCGGGATGCTTGCCTAGGCCATCCATCCTGTTGGATTTGGGGTAGCAAGTCGTCCCGACGGACAGGAGCAGGACGACCTGCTGATGCCGCTGTTCTCAGTGCGCCCATCATCACCTAGTGTTCATAGCGAAGCACGACCGGTGGGCCGGGCTGGTGAGATCAGGAAGGGGCGTCATGCAGCAGGTCAGATGGGGTATCCTCGGGGCTGGGAGAATTGCGCGGCAGTTCGCCCGCGATATTCGTCATGCGCCCAGCGCGCTGCTTCACTCGGTTGGTGCCCGAGAACATGCCCGGGCCCGGGCGTTTGCCGATGATTTCGGGATCGCGCGGGCCTGCGGGTCCTATGAGGAGCTGGTGTCCGACCCGGATGTCGATGCGATCTACGTCGCCACGCCTCACAATTTCCACCTCGACCATTCGCGTCTGGCGATCCGCGCGGGCAAGGCTGTGCTGTGCGAAAAGCCGCTGACGCCCAGCTCTGGAGACAGCGAGGCCCTGATCACGTCTGCACGTGAAGCGGATGTCTATCTGATGGAAGCGCTCTGGACCGCCTTCCTGCCGGCAATCCGCAAGGCGCGGAGCTGGATTGAGGACGGGCGGATCGGAGACGTACTCCAGGTCCGAGCCGATTTCGGCTTCCCGGCGCCCTATGAGACCGGCAACCGGCTGTGGAATCCCGACCTTGCCGGGGGGGCGATGCTGGACATCGGCATCTATCCGGTTGCGTTCAATCGCCTGATGATCGAGCGCGGGCCGGAACAGGTGACGTCCGTGGTGCGCCGCGCTCCGACCGGGGTGGATGCAGAGGTCAGCGCGATCCTGCAGACCGGTGATATCACGTCGATCCTGAGCTGTTCCTTCTGGTGTGACCTGGTCAATACCGGGCGCGTCCTGGGCAGCGAGGGATGGATTGAACTGCCCAGCTTCTGGCGCACCGGTACGGCACGCCTGCACCGGGGCGCGGAACAGGTGGAGCAGTTCGAGGACCACCGGGCAGGCGAGGGGTTCGAGTTCGAAATCGAGGCCGCTTCGCAGGATATTCTCGCCGGCCGCAAGCAGTCCGCCATCGTCCCGCATGCTCTCAGCCTGGCCCTGCAGGATGATATGCACAAGATCCTGGCCGCCGCGACCGACGCGGCGACGGCGTAGGCGCCGGCGGTTCTAGTCCAGCGCCCGCATGATGATGTTTTCAAGGTATTCCTGGCGACCGGAAACCTGACGGCCATCAATGCCCTGGTTTGCGGCAAGGTCAGCGGCATCGCCCAGGGATGTGCCCGGTGCCAGCAAGGTCTTGCCCAGCGCGCTGTCCCAGCCGGCATAGCGACGGGCCCGGTTGGCGCTGATCTCATCCTGCTCGAGCAGCGTCTCGGTGGCGAGCAGGGCCTTGGCGAGGGCATCCAGCCCCCCGATATGGCCGTGGAAGAGATCCGCCGCATCGATGGATTGCCGGCGCACCTTGGCATCGAAGTTGAAGCCACCGGTATCGAACCCGCCCGCGCGAATGAGTTCGTACATCGCCAGGGTGATGTCGCGGGTGTCCAGATTGAACTGGTCCGTGTCCCAGCCATTCTGATAATTGCCGCTGTTGATGTCGATCGACCCCATGATGCCCAGCGCATTGGCGGTTGCCACCTCGTGCGCAAATGAATGCCCGGCGAGGGTGGCGTGATTGGGCTCGATATTCACGTGAACCTCCGACTCCAGGCCGTGGTTCTTGAGGAAGCCGAACACGGTCGCGGTGTCGAAATCATACTGGTGATACATCGGTTCATGCGGCTTGGGTTCGATCAGGATCTTGCCCTTGAAGCCGATGCGATGCTTGTGCTCGACGATCATGTTGAGGAAACGCCCGAAATGGTCGAGCTCGGTTTTCAGATCGGTATTGAGCAGGGTGTCATAGCCTTCGCGTCCTCCCCACAGGACATAGTTCGCACCGCCGAGCCGGTGGGTCGCGTCCAGGCAGTCGCGAACCTGGCGCAGGGCACAGGCCGTCACCTCCGGGTCCGGATTGGTCAATCCGCCTGCCGCATAGCGCGGATGGGAAAACAGGTTGGCCGTGCCCCAGAGCAGGCGGACGCCGGTCTCGGCCTGGCGGTGTTCAAGGTCATCGACAGCCACAGCCAGGTTTTGCGCGAGGGCGTCCGGGGTGTCAGAAGGCTCGCACACATCGATATCGTGGAAGCAGTAGAACGGCGTGCCCAGCTTGCTGAAGAATTCGAAGGCCGCTGCACGGCGGGCGCGGGCGATCTCGGCGGGAGAGCTTCCGGCGTGCCAGGCGCGCGAGAACGGCCCGCCTCCGAATATGTCAAACCCGTCCCAACAGAATGTGTGCCAGAAGCAGACCGCCGGGCGCAGGTGCTCCTCCATGCGCTTGCCCAGCACGACCCGGTCCTTGTCATAGTGACGGAACGCCATCGGGTTGGTCGATTGCGGCCCCTCGTAACGGACGGGCTCAATGCCCTCGAACCAGGTGCGTGTGTCTGCGGCAAGTCCATCAGCCATGTTATCAATCTCCGAAATGGGGGGTGAGGGCGTCGTACAGGTGTGTGAAACGGGAGCGTTTGGGCGCCAGGGCTGCGATATCAGCCTCGGCAGGGTCGATCTGGTCGATCACCGGCGGCGGTGCGAGCACGCTGGCACTGTCACCGTCGCCAGCGGTGAGTCGGGCGAGGCGCGCCGCCCCGAACGCCGGACCGGTCTCTGCCCCTTCGCGATAGACGAGCGAGCGTTGCAGGGCGGCCGCCAGGACCCGACCCCAGTGACGCGACTTGGCGCCGCCTCCGATCACCGAAAGACTCGTCACGGCAGCGCCGGATTCCACCAGCGCATCCAGCCCGTCGGCAAAGGCAAATGCCACGCCTTCCATGACAGCCTGGCCGATGGCGCCCGCGTCGCTGTCGTGATCGAGGCCGAACAGCACGCCGCGCGCGTGCGGATTGTTGTGGGGTGTCCGCTCACCCGAGAGATAGGGCAGGAAGATCTCGGTCCCGCCGAGGTGCCCCCGCTCCGAGACGTGCTGGTCCAGCGCGGCGGCGCTGGCAACGCCGGTGGCCTTCGCGGCCCAGTCCAGACAACTGGCGGCGCTGAGCAGCACCGTCATCTGGTGCCAGCGATCGGGCAGTGCGTGACAGAAGGCGTGAACGGCGCGTGCGGGGTTCGGTCGGAACTGGTTTCCGGCCAGGAAAATGACCCCTGACGTGCCGAGTGAGATGAATGCGTCGCCCTCTTCCACGACACCGATCCCGCAGGCGCCGGCGGCATTGTCGCCGCCTCCCGCAGCGACGTTGACCTGGTCCATGCCCCAGGCCTGCGCGGTCTTCGCCAGCAGCGTTCCGGTGAACTGTGAGCCCTCGAACAATTGCGGCATGTATCCGGTGTCCAGACCACAGGCCTGCAGCGCGTCCTCAGACCAGGCTCGTTGTGAGACATCGAGCCAGGATGTGCCGGCGGCGTCGGACATGTCCGAGGCCTTGTCACCGGTCATGCAGAGGCGAACATAATCCTTCGGCAGCAGAATGCTGGCGGCGCGCGCAAGAACGTCAGGTTCGTTCTCTCGCAGCCAGACAGTCTTCGGTGCAGTGAAGCCGGGCATGACCAGATTGCCGGTGATCGTTTCGATCTCTGGCAGGGTCTCGACCAGGGTCCGGCACTGGGCTTCGCTGCGGCCATCATTCCACAGAATGGCGGGGCGAAGGGGCCGGTCGTCGGCATCAAGCACCGTCGCCCCGTGCATCTGCCCGGACAGACCGATGGCGCGCACGGCCCGGCGATGTTCTGCCGGCAGCGCGAGGACGGCCTGATTGGTCGCTGTCCACCAGTCGTCGGGAGATTGCTCGGACCACAACGGTCGCGGCCGGGATATGGAAAGCGGGGCACTGGACTGCGCGATGATCGCATTGCGTCCATCCACCAGCATGGCCTTCACGCTGGACGTGCCAATATCGATCCCCAGATACATTCGGGACCGTCCTCCCCTGTCGATAATGCCCTGTTCGGCACTTTATTGGGGGTATTGATAGCGCTATCATTCGTGCTGTGCAAATTGGACTGAACGGTGTGGAGGGGCGGATGCACGCCACAGGATGCCGATGGAGATACCGGCGATGATATGCCTGGAGGCCCATGACTGGCGCATGGAGATCGACGCGCTCACGGGCGCCGGCGTGGCGCATCTGAGCTATCAGGGGCAACCCGTGTGGCGGGATCGCGATCCCCGTGCCTCCGACTTTGCCCCGCTGCAGATGTCCTGTTTCCCGCTCGTGCCATTCTCGAACCGGATCTTCGGCAGCCGCTTTTCCTTCGGTGGGCAGGACATCTGTCTGCCGCTCAACATGCCCGGTGAGCCAAACCCCATCCACGGCACGGGGTGGACGCACCCGTGGGATGTGGTCGATCTGAGCGAGGGCGCCTGTTCGCTGGCGTTCAGGCATGAGCCCGGGGCATGGCCCTGGCGGTTCCATGCCGTTCAGGATGTCCGGCTGGGTCCCGACGGCATGGTGATGGAATTACGGCTGACCAATGAGTCCGCGGACATCATGCCGGCCGGGCTGGGATTTCATCCCTACTTTCATACCGGTGGGGGCTGCGAGCTGAAATTTGCCGCGAAACGTGTCTGGATGACGACCGCTGAGGCAGAGCAAAGCCAGGGCACTCCCGTGCCCGCCCGGTGGGATTTTCACCAGTCCCGCCCGGTAGAGGGGCTGGTCGTGGATCATTGCTTCTCGGACTGGGATGGCACGGCGCTGATTTCCTGGCCTGGCACCGGGCTGGCCGTCGAGATGACCTGCAGTCCCAATGCGCGCCACGCGACGGTGTTCTCGCCCGCCGTGGACGACGGGGCCGGTCCTGGCTTCTTCTGCCTCGAGCCGGTAACCCATGTCAGCAATGCCCTCAACTTTGCATCCCCCGCCGAGGCCGGGATCGAAGTCCTGCAGCCGGGCGCGACGATGTCCCTGGTGATGCAGTTGAAGGCGGTTAGCCCGGATCGGCAGGCCTGACGGTCAG
Organism: Pseudomonadota bacterium; assembly: GCA_036141435.1. Taxonomy (GTDB): domain Bacteria; phylum Pseudomonadota; class Alphaproteobacteria; order Caulobacterales; family Maricaulaceae; genus Maricaulis. The sequence continues at coordinate 5,760 of JAYZXG010000081.1, forward strand.
ACGGGCCGAGCTGAGCCGGGTCGAGTCGTGTCCGGTCGAGATCGTGAAAGTGCCCGGCTCGATTTCCCGTTCCATTGACAGGTTCCACAGCGACATGGCCCGCGGCGTGATTTCCAGCCGCACCGTGCGGGTCTCGCCGGCGGCCAGTTCGACACGCTCGAACGCGGCCAGTTCGAGTATCGGGCGGGTCACCACCGCAGCGTCATCGCGCAGGTAAAGCTGAACGATATCCGCCCCGGCCACATCACCGGTATTGGTGATCTCCACGTCGGCAAAAGCACTGTCCCCGGCCGTGATCTCGGCGTCTACAAATCGTGGCTCGGAGATCTCGAACTGTGTGTAGGAGAGGCCGTATCCGAAGGGATAGAGGGGGGTGAGGTCATCGAAGAGATACCCGCGCCGCGCGGACGGCTTGTAATTGTAGAACTGCGGCAGCTGGCCCACGCTGCGCGGGATCGTCACAGGAAGGTGCCCGGATGGATTGACGGCTCCGAGCAGGACATCGGCCACGCCGTGTCCGGTTTCCTGGCCCAGATACCACCCCTCGAGCAGGGCGTCGGCCGTTTCGGCCAGCTCGGTCACGGCCAGCGGTCGACCGTTGAGCAGCACGACGATTACCGGGATATCAAGCTCGAACAAGGCGTTGGCCAGGTCCATCTGCTGACCGACCAGCTGCAGGTCGGCCCGATCACCCATATGCGTGTCGGACCAGGCTTCGCGGGATAATTGCTCGTTTTCACCGAGTACGACGACCACGGCATCAGCGGTGCGTGCCGTCTCGATCGCCGCGGCGATCAGCTCGGCATTCACGGCGGGGTCGATCAGGTCGACAGGATCGGCGGCCCAGTCCCGGCTCTCGGTCAGGCGAACGCCCTCGGAGTAAACGACCTCGAACCGCCCCTCTGCAGCCGCTTCAAGTCCTTCCAGCACGCTGACAACATGGCGGGGCTGGTCGGAGTAACCGCCGATTGGCGTGTCCACGGCGTGGGTTCCGATAACGGCGAGACGTCCCAGCCGGTCCGGGTCCAGTGGCAGCGTATCATTGCGGTTCTCCAGCAGTGTGATGGCCTGGCCGGCCACCCGTCGAGCCAGGGCCCGGCCCTGTGCATTGCCGGTTGCGGCCTCCGCAGCCTCCGCATCTGCATACGGGGTCTCGAACGCTCCCGAGAGGAATTTGACGCGCAGGACCCTGCGGACCGCTTCATCGATCCGCGCCTCGTCCACACGACCGTCTTCCACCAGCGCGGCCAGGTGCAGGAAGGCATCGCCGTGCGGCAGTTCAACATCCACGCCGGCATCCAGTGACCGCTCGGCCGCTTCCTCGATGGTCTCGTACATCCGGTGCCGGGTCAGCGTCTCGCGGATGGCGAAATAATCAGAGACGACAAGGCCGTCATAGCCCCACTCACCGCGCAGGACATCATCGAGCAGCCAGGTGTTCACATGGCTCGGGACGCCATCAATCTCGTTATAGGAAGCCATGATCTGCTGGACGGGCAATTCCTCGACCAGGCGCTCGAACGGCGGGAAGAAAATCGTCCGCAGCTCTCGCTCGGAAACCATCGCTGGCCCGATATTGACGCCGTTCTCCGGCTGGCCGTGGCCGGTCATGTGCTTGAGCGTCGCAAACACGCGCCCCTCGCCCAGTGGCAGGTCCTCGCCCTGATATCCGCGTACGGCTGCGATCCCGATCTCGCTGACGAGATACGGGTCCTCGCCATACGTCTCCTCGATCCGTCCCCAGCGTGGATCCCGGGCCACGTCGACAACCGGTGAAAGCGTCGTCTGGACACCGCGAATGCGCATCTCGGACGCGGTGAGCGTGAAGACATCCTCGATCAGATCGCGATCCCAGGTCGAAGCGAGGGCGATGGCCTGCGGGAAACTTGTCGCGTCCGGCGCGGCATACCCGTGCAGCGACTCCTCGTGAAAGAGCAGCGGAATGCCGAGCCGGGTCTCTTCGAGGGCCCAGCGCTGGGCCGCGTTCACATAAGCCACGGTTTCACGGGCGCCCCGATTGACCGCGCCGGCATTGGCGCCGGCCGCATCGGTGCCGACGGTTACGCCCTGGCGATCCGACGGCCTGGAAATCTGGCCCAGCCCGTGCGGGAAACTGCGGGAGGCAGCTTCCGCCGAGAAGGCTCCGGTTTCATCCTGGATCGCCCCCTTGTTCTGCCAGATGCCGATCAGCTGGGCGATTTTCTCGTCCAGCGTCATCCGGCCGAGCAGGTCTTCGACACGTTCGTCCACACTCAGGCTCGCATCGCGATAGGCGGGACCGTTGCCCTGGGTTGCAGCTGTGGTCATCGGTGTTTCCGCCTCCGGGGCGTCTGCTGAGGGTGAGCAGGCGATGAGGGCCAGTGCGGAAGCCAGCACGGTCGCGCCGGTACGAGCCGGTCGCAGGAGGGTGGTCGTATCCATGTCGGTAAACCTTCTCTTGGCTCGGGGTCAGCCTTCCATCTCTTCGAGTTCGCGGCCGCGGGTCTCGCGCACCATGAACAGGACAAAGGCGATCGAGATGGCAGCGAAGACGGCATAGAAGCCGTAGGCGCCGGCCAGACCGATTGAGGCCAGCATGATCGGGAAGGTCATGGTGATGGCGAAGTTCGACGTCCACTGGAACAGGCCGGAAACGGCCAGTCCCGAACCGCGGATCTGGTTGGGGAACATCTCACCCAGCATGACCCACATGACCGGTCCCCAGGAGAAGTTGAAGAACATCACGTAGACATTGGCTGCGACGAGGGCGAGCAGGCCCATATTGTCGGACAGGTTCAATGTTCCGTCTTCCACCAGTTGTCCGCTGGAGAACGCATAGGCGGCCAGGGCCAGTGTGACGGTCATGCCGATGGAGCCGATGACCAGCAGCGGTTTGCGCCCCACCCGGTCAATCAGCAGCAGGGCGATGATCACCGCGCCGATGCTCAGTCCGCCGGACAGGACATTGGTCAGCAGCGCATCACTCTCGGTGAAGCCGGCAGCCTGCCAGAGCACGGCGCCGTAATAGAAGATCACGTTGATGCCCACCAGCTGCTGGAAGGTCGCCAGCCCGATGCCCACCCAGACGATCGGACGGACACGCTTGGCGGCGGGGTCGATGAGGTCGGTCAGTCGCGGCTGGTGATCATCGGCCAGGCTTTGACGGATTTCCGCGGTCTTGGCCTGGGCGCTCTCGGCGCCGAACAGACGGGTCAGCACCGCCTGGGCCTCTTTTTCCTTGCCCTTGAGGACCAGGAAGCGCGGGCTTTCAGGGATCAGGAAGAGACAGCCCAGGAAGAGGATTGCCGGGACGAGTTCAACCCAGAACATCCACCGCCAGGCCTGGAAGCCCAGCCAGAATTCCTCGGTCGAGGCGCCTGCGGCACCAGCCAGCGAGTAATTGGACAGGAAGGAGCAGAACAGGCCGGCAATAATGGCAACCTGCTGGATCGTGGTCAGCCGGCCACGCAAGTGGGCCGGTGCGATTTCGGAAATATAGGCCGGAGCCATGACACTGGCCGCGCCGACCGCGAGGCCGCCGAGAATGCGATAGAAGACGAATTCGGCTGAACCGCCCGCAATGCCTGAGCCCCAGGCACTGACGATGAAGAACACGGCAGAGACCAGCAACAGGGCCCGGCGTCCGAAAATATCCGCCATCCGGCCGGCGATCAGTGCGCCGGCGGCACAACCCAGCAGCATCGAGGCCACGTTGAAGCCCGTGCCGACGGATTGGGAATTGAAAGCCTGTTGCAGGCCATCGACGGTGCCATTGATGACCCCGCTGTCATAGCCGAACAGGAAGCCCCCGATCGTTGCGACAATCGAGATACCCAGAATGTATCCAAGATTGCTCGGCGACGTTTCCGCCGCGTTTTGTTCGTCCATGATGTTCTCCCCGAGATTAGCTGTTGATAGCGCTAACTTGCTGCGACCATCGCGCGCCAACCGGTTGGCGTCAATAGACAGCGAGGCGAACGGCCCGCGATGACAAGGCGGGTTTCGCGGTCGTGGAGATGTGGGCAAGCGGGGCTGACCGGGAGGCGGTGCGGCCCGGCGCAGCGCTAGTCCGGTGTGGCGGCGACGCTCACGGGCGCCTGGACAAGCCCGTGTCCGAAGACGGGATCAAAGCC